>JBFRWK010000309.1:0-6683 GCA_051439545.1 Xenococcaceae cyanobacterium
AGTTTAACCTCAAAATAGCTAAATCCTTAATATATCTGGGTTTCAGGCGAATTTACCTCGTCGAGGTAAATTCGCCGTCTGGCAAGGCTTTCACCCCTTTTTGAACGGTAAAATTGTCAAAGTCCCGTTAACAATCTGGGTTTTTTCTGGTTTTAATTCTAGGACGCTTTTCATCTCTACCAGGTTTGGGAATCCATACCCTTCTTATGGGTTTGGACTTATCCCCTAGTTTCAGATTTTTAGCGAGTTCAAGTCGTTGCTTTGGTGTTAAGGATTTAACCTTGTCCACTCCTGCCGTTTTCTTGCCCTGGTTATCCTGTGTGACTTTTCTGACGGATAGTAATCTGTTGTAGTAGGAATTGATAAGAGTTTTTTGTAGCCTTCTTCCTTTCCTAACATTGCCACTGATATAGGCTCGGTAGATTCTTTTTTGGAGCTTCCAGACAGCTTTCTGGATTTTACGCCAGTTTAGCTGTCTCCATTCCACAGTATTTGAATTCAAATCTGTATTAGACATATTTACTCTTACTTAATCACTACTTTCCTGAATCCAGTGGGTACGTCAGCGTATCCTTGGCATTACCCTTCTTTTACCTTTGTTTCAGTAAAGCGATCCTCGTATCTTTCGAGTTAAGGCGTTGGCTTCTTACCCAATCCTTCGCCCTTAATAATCTCTTAGATAGAGAAGTTGCATCTTGGTTGACTACTCAGTTTTCGACCATTACTGAGAATTATTAAGGGATTTCTTCGTTCCGAATATTCTGTTGGTATGAATCCTTAGAGTGCATCAGTACACCGACTGCGGTTAGTGTTGTGATTTTGAAGGCGAAATTTCAAAATCAACCATTTGCAGTGTTACTTTTTAGTTACAGCTTATCATTCTGATTTAGCTGTTTTGCCTTCACGATGCTTTGATTTTACCTATCTACCGACTGCTGTTGGTGTTGTTTCTCAATGAGTAAATATTGAGAAAAACTTTTGCAGTATTGCCTTTTGGCTGTAGCTTATCAGTTCTGATTTAGCTACTTTGTACTCACGATAGTTTGGGTGCTTCGAGCTTTTGCCCTACTCATAGATTTCTTGCTAGAGGCTAACCAGTTCAGACTACCAGTTAGTACCCCGTTTAACCCCGCTTTAGAGATTGATGACCAGTCGCTACTCTAGGGGTTATGCTTTCACTTCCAACACCGAAAGGGTAGGGCTTAGGACGTTTAGGTTTTTATTAATATTTAACAGCCTTGTTTCAGGCTTCCCTCACCTACACAGAATATTCAGTTGTCAAGGTTCTGAATAGATTTCAGTTCCTAGCTAGCTCTACCAAGGGTTTGAGTCCTTGTTCTGAGCTAAACGAATCGCACTTAGCCACAGGCAGTCAGGCTCAATTCCTTGGTGTAGATGGCGCACCTCAATATGCCCTACCCATGAGAACTTTAGAAGATGCCATGGCGATTCGCGATCGTCTAATTAGTAATTTTGAAAAGGCTTCCATTTGTAGCGATACCGAACGCAAAAGACAATTATTAACTATTGCCATTGTCGGTGGAGGGGCAACGGGAGTAGAGTTAGCAGGGTCTTTAATTGAGTTGATTCAAGGCACTTTAGTCAAAGACTATCCCACGCTCGACCCACAAGAGGTTAGGTTAATTTTGATTCATTCAGGAACGAGGTTACTTGCCGATTATCCCCAAAACCTAAGTGAATATACTTTTAAACAGCTACTCCGTCGAGGAGTAAAAGTACATCTTCAATCTCGGGTTAGTGAGGTCATGCCTGGGGCAATGGAATTAGATGATGGAACAATTTTAGAAACCGCAACCATTATTTGGACGGCAGGGGTAGAAGCGGAATACCCTCAACCAGAGGGAAAAATACCGACATCCAAGAAAGACAAAATTTGTGTCAATTCTAGTTTGCAGTTACCCGACTATCCCGAAGTTTATGCAGTGGGAGATGTGGCATTTGTCAAACAAAATGGCGAACCTCTACTCGGTATTGCCCCAGAAGCTTTACAACAGGGAACGGCAGTTGCTCAAAATCTGCAACAACAACTACAGGGACTGTTGCCCAAACCGTTTAATTATTTTAATAAAGGAAAAGCAGCCATAATCGCTAGAAATAGTGGGGTTGCTTATCTTTTCGGACGAATTCCCCTTAAAGGTTTTATTGCTTGGTTACTTTGGTTGGCGATTCATCTTTATTACCTACCTGGTATCTCGAATCGGTGTCTGGTTTTTGGTAGTTGGATCCGCGACTATCTAACAGGAGAACGAAATTTACGTCAATTATTTAATCATAGACAAATTAGTCGAGATCGACTGGCTGAGTTATCTAATAACCCAAGAGCGATCGCCAATCAAAAATAAACACGAGTTATAAGATTTAATTAAAATGTGAGAAGCGGGGAGAGGGGTTTAAAATTCTGGTTTCTTAACTTACTAGACATCATGAAAAAAACTCAATCTCAAGTTAACGAGCGACTATCTACCAAAGATCATCTCATCACTATATTTCTCGGCGGTGATGTCATGACAGGAAGGGGGATCGACCAAATTTTGCCTCATCCTAGCGATCCTTTTATCCCCGAAGCGTATCTTAAAGATGCCAGGGAATATGTCCGACTTGCGGAAGAAGCCAATGGTTCAATTCCAAATCCAGTCAGCTTTAGTTATATTTGGGGAGATGCTCTAGAGGAATGGGAGCAAATATCTCCAGATGTGAAACTAATTAATTTAGAAACCAGTATCACCCTTAGTAACGAATATTGGTGGGGTAAAGGGATTAACTATCGCATGAATCCTGAGAATATTGGTTGTCTCGCAGCAGCTAAGATCGATTGTTGTGTGCTGGCAAACAACCACGTTCTCGATTGGGGATACTCTGGTTTAAGAGAAACCATAGCTACCTTAAAGACAGCAGAAATTAAAACTGCTGGGGCGGGACTAAATCGTCAATTAGCAGAAGCCCCAGCAATTATGGAAGTTAGGGGCAAAGGTAGAGCGATCGCTTTTTCTTTTGGCGTAACTACTAGCGGTATTCCTACGAGTTGGGCTGCTGGTACAGATAAGCTTGGAGTCAATCTCTTGCCAGACTTATCCCCTAGAACGGTTCGGTATATCCAGAAGCAAGTCGATCGAGTTAAACGATCGGGTGATGTAGTAGTTGCTTCTATTCATTGGGGAGGCAATTGGGGCTATGAAATTCCCCCCCAACAAATCGAATTCGCCCATCAACTAATCGATCGCGCTGGAGTCGATCTAATTCACGGACATTCTTCTCACCATGTTAAAGGCATGGAAATTTATCGCGATCGCCTAATTATTTATGGCTGTGGCGACTTTATTGATGATTACGAAGGAATCAGTGGCTATGAATATTTCCGAGACGATCTGGGCTTAATGTATTTTGCCACCCTCGACTATGACACGGGAAAACTCGTCAATCTGCAAATGATCCCAACTCAAATTAAACGCTTGAGAGTACAACGAGCCTCAACTGTAGACCTTCTCTGGTTGAGAGAACGCTTAAATCGAGAAGGAAAAAGATTTGGTACATCTGTGGAATGGGATGGCCACAAAACCTTAACCCTAGAAAAGCTTGACCAAATTCCATCATCAAGAGATATGTCTACAATCTAATCAGCGAGGGATAACTGCCTACAATAAAGATAGGAATAGCTGTTGCTAGGTGGAAGGAGGTTTCCGATGGCATCTAAAAACTCACCACTCAACTGTACTAGTATTGACTTGGAACTAGAGGCAATTAAGCGTTTTCGCGATTTTGCTCCCTTTCTTGACTCAGAATGCCTAGTATGGCGCGAACTTAACGGCCATTCTACCGTACTCTGCCTGGATTTTGCTACTTGTCCTCAAGACCTGAAAATGAATAAAGAAGAATGGCAAGAGTTTGCCAAGCTATTGGTACACTCATCTCATTATCTAGGTTTAGCCAACTCTTTAGTCTTTAAGATTGGCGATCGCGTAGTATCATGGATGAGTTTAACCCAAACACAATACTTCGGGCAGTTTTTTGATGAAAGCTAAAAGCATCGAGCTTGCATCTATTTCAATCTAGTAATATTTCAGCATGATTACTAATCGATCGCAAAATGTGGGTTGGATGTGTCTCTTGGAAAGTTTTAAGTTGCGCGGGAGGTGAAACTCAATGAAAGAAGCAATGCTCTACAAATCACTAGACAAAAATCGCGTTCGCTGTAATCTATGCGCCCATTATTGTTTGATTGCGGATGGCAAAAAAGGAATTTGTCAAGTTAGAGAGAATCGAGACGGTAAGCTCTACACCCTAGTTTATGGGCGAACCATTAGCCAAAACATCGACCCGCTCGAGAAAAAACCCCTATTTCACTTTTACCCAGGTTCGATGGCCTATTCCATTGCTACTCCAGGCTGTAACTTTCGCTGTGCTTGGTGTCAAAACTGGGAGATTTCCCAAATGCCCAAGGAACGGCATCTAATTGCTGGTTATGAGGCGACTCCAAAAGAGATTGTTACGGAAGCACAGCGAGGCGGTTGCCGTAGCATTGCCTACACTTACACTGAGCCAACTATCTTCTTTGAATACGCCTATGATACTGCCCGTTTAGCTCGTGCTGCTGGTTTGGCTAATATCTTCGTGACCAATGGCTATATGACAGAAGAAATGCTCAAAACCATTTCCCCTTATTTAGATGCAGCTAATGTAGATTTAAAAGCTTTTCGGGATAAAACTTATCGCCAGTATGTGGGAGCCAGGCTACAACCAGTGCTGGATAGCTTAAAGGCAATCGAACAACTTGGCATCTGGCTCGAAGTAACTACCTTAGTAATTCCTGGCATTAATGACGATTCGGCGGAATTACGAGATACAGCACAATTCATCGTCCGAGAATTAGGCGCGGATACACCTTGGCATATTACCCGCTTCTTCCCTGATTACAAGTTGAGGGACGTATCACCAACTCCTCAAAATTCACTGGAACAAGCTTGGGAGATTGGCAAATCAGAAGGACTGAGGTATGTCTATCTAGGCAATGTCCCTGGTGAAGAAAAACAAAATACTCTTTGTCCAGAATGTGGAACTTGGTTAATTAGGCGCAATATCTTTGGTGTAGTCGCCAACCGCATTAAAGAAGGATGCTGCCCAGATTGTGGTTGTGCAGTAGCTGGAGTAGGTATGTCAGAAAAACCTCCTTCAGCATCCGTGGTAACCAGACAAAAGTAAAGATTTGGGAGAAGTAAGATGTTTCACTGGAATGTAGTGGTTAACCTACACGAACATAGCTTCAGACGAGCGTTTGAACTACTTCAAGGATTGGGAGCAGTCTACACTACCGAATTTTTAAATGTTTTAGTGATGGAAGTGAGTAATATTCCTCGCTTTCTAGAAACCCTCAATGCCTGGGTGTCAGATGACCCCAGTCTGCGGAGAATAATATCACGGGTAGTACCAGTTACTTCAACTTTTTCTTTTCAATCACCAGCAGAATTTGAAACTAAGGCAAAAGAAGTAGTTTTGTACTGGCTGCCACTCTTAGCTGGCCAAAATTTTCATGTCAGGATGCACCGTCGTGGTTTCAAGGGTCGTATTTCTAGTCACGATGAAGAGCGTTTTCTCGATACAATTCTCCTCGAAGAACTAGGCAAAATGGGCAATCCAGGACACATTACTTTTGAAGACCCCGATGCAATTATAGTTGTGGAAACTGTAGGTCAACAGGCGGGACTCTCCTGCTGGACTAGAGAGGATTTACAACGCTATCCTTTACTAAAACTGGACTGAATCTCTAGAAATTTGAGGAATTGCGATCGATCGCTGTAGATGAACCTATGATGCTCGCACTGTTGTTAGCCATTTTGAGCTACTTCATCAAAGCCTGGTCTGATAAATGATCTAGCATTGGGAAATTCTTTTTCTGCCATCTCTCGAATTTGTTTAAGATAATTGATAATTTTTAATATGCCTCTTTTTCCATCTTCAAAATATTTCAATAACTCACTCCATGCATTAATCGAACGGTCTATTTCAATCAAAGCAATTTTTGCTGAACCATCAGAGTCTTTGGAAATATCTTCTAATCTGATTTTTGCTTCATTATCTCTGCTTTTTATGGCTCTTGATAATTTAACTGTTATTGCATATTGATAATAGTTAATAACTTCTACAACTTCTTTAAGAGAACTAGGAATCTCAGTATTATGCGGGTGGATCAATTTCAAATGCGATTGTTTTTGTGGCTTTAGAAGCTCATTGTCTCTTATGTTCTGATTATTTTTAAACCACTCATCAACCATATTTGCATAATTCATTGAGAGATGAGTTAATATGTGTACTTTATTATCTATTTCATCATCTTCATCAATTTCAATCGCTCCGAGATCGACTCCCTCTTCTTTCGCTAAATCTTTAATAAGGCTAAATGCTAATTCAAAAGCATCCTTGATACTATACCAAAATCTTTCGTTTGCTCGATCAATTTCCTCCAATTTGCAATTTTGGTCTTCTTCTAGGGAATAATTTAAACAACGAGAAGTGAATTGGCATCGTTCGCACCATCGATCGCAATAAGTACTTAAGCAAAATTATTTGTATATTTTTTGATAAAGTTTTAAATAATTATTTTGGGGTCAAAAAACAGAGCGCGATCGCCAATTAATTAGAGTGCGATCGCGGGCAGGATAAGAGCTAGG
>JBFRWK010000310.1:0-21997 GCA_051439545.1 Xenococcaceae cyanobacterium
CGGTGTTCGCCATAGTAGTGGGGATCCTGATCGTGTTCATCGGGCGCCACACATTGGCCAAGCTACCGAAAGTCAATACTGTCGATGCCATTGCGACTGCGGGCTTGTTCGGTGCTGTGAGTGGCTCTACCCTCGCCGCCGCCCTGACGCTACTGGAAACGGAAGGCATCGAATACGAAGCCTGGGCCGCCGCACTCTATCCCTTCATGGACATCCCAGCGCTCGTGAGTGCGATCGTCTTGGCTAGCGTTTATGTCAGCAAGCAGCGCGGTACCGCAGACGAGTATCTCAGCAAGCAGGAGTATCTCAGCAAGCAGGAGTATCTCAGCGAGCAGGGCATTACCGCAGGCGGGTATCCCAAGCGCGATACCGCAGGCAAGCGGGTCAAGATATGGCCCATCGTGAAAGAAAGCCTCCAAGGCTCTGCCCTATCCGCACTGCTGCTCGGCCTCGCTCTAGGCGTGTTAACTCGGCCGGAAAGCGTCTATGAGAGCTTCTTCGATCCTCTCTTCCGCGGCCTGCTTTCAATACTGATGCTGGTAATGGGTATGGAGGCCACGGCAAGGATCGGCGAGCTGCGCAAGGTGGGCCAGTGGTACGCCCTATATGGCTTGGTGGCACCGCTGCTGCATGGTTTCATTGCCTTCGGTTTCGGCATGATTGCCCACGTCACCACGGGATTCAGCCTTGGCGGTGTCGTGATCCTGGCCGTCATCGCAGCCTCCAGTTCAGACATCTCAGGGCCGCCCACTTTACGAGCCGGTATCCCGTCGGCCAATCCCTCTGCCTACATCGGCTCGTCCACAGCCGTCGGCACGCCAGTTGCGCTTGCCTTGGGAATACCGCTTTTCATAGGGCTCGCCCAGGCACTGATGGGCAGCTGATCCCAGACGGGTCGCGGTCTGCTGGTGCTACCCTCACAAGGGTAGGTTTTTTACAATAGAGTGAGTAACTGCTCAAAAACGAGGTAAAAGAAAAATAGAAAGCCGAGTTAATTTTGGGGGGATGAAATTAAATCAACATCTTAAAGATTGGAAACAAACCCTCAGTCAAAGGTTTTCTCATCTGAGCTTACCACAAGTATCAGGATTAGCAACTTGGAGTTTTGGCGTTGGTGAGTACATAATGCTCTTCCCGTGTTGGATTAGATGATTACTGATTAACCTGAGTTCGGGATAAACTAAAACCCTTATTTGACAAGCCCTTGAACAACTTGATTTTCTGGGCTTATTTTACTGTAAAACTTACCAAAAAACACTCTTTAGGCTGATAGCAAAAGTGAGGGCGCGGGGGTGGAAGGGAACGCGCCCGAACACGAAGGGCTAAAAGCTGATAGCTGATAGCTACCCTAACCAATAAATTTTCGAGAGTCCGAACTGAGGTTATTTAAGCAACTGCTCGTTTATAGGCTTCATCTAAAATTTCCGAGAGAGTAGGATGGGTATGGACATTAAAAGCTAGTTTATGAACTGATTCTCTTAAAGCGATCGCATTAGCTGCTTCTTGGATAAGATCGGAGGCATGGATACCAATGATATGAACGCCCAAAAGTTCTCCTGTATCTTTGTTGTAAATTATTTTTGCCATACCATCGGTTTCTCCTTCTGCTAAAGCTTTGGAGTTACCTTTGTAGTAAGTTTTAGCTGTGGCTACTTTAAATCCTTCTTTTTCTCCTAATTCTTTGGCTTGTGCTTCGGTTAAACCCACATAACTAATTTCGGGATGGGTAAAAGCTGCTGCGGGAATACTGCGATAGTCTATTTCTTTTTCTCTACCACAAATATTTTCTACTGCAATTACTCCTTGTCCCGATGCTGCGTGGGCTAACATCATTTTACCCGTAGCATCTCCCACTGCCCAAAGATGGGGGACGGGTTTACCATCTCGCAATACTTGCATCTTATCATTTACAGGGATAAAGCCACGGCGATCGATTTCTACAGCTAAAGATTCTAAACCGAGATTTTTTGTGGCAGGAATACGTCCTGTTGCTACCAAACAAGCATCTACTTCTAATACTTCTACTACTTCTTTGGTTTTGGCATCGGTTAATTCGATGGTTACGGGTGCGCCTGGGGTTACTTTAGTGGCAAATACTCCCGTATAAGTTTCAATATCGCGGGGATTGATTAAAACTCTTTGAGCAATTTTAGCAATGTCGCGATCGAAGGTAGGCATCAAATCATCTAAGGCTTCGATCATGGTTACTTCGCAACCTAAAGCCGTATAAACATCAGAAAATTCTAAACCAATATAACCGCTACCAATAATGGCAATCCAATCAGGTAAAGATTCTAATCTAACTGCCCGATCGCTAGTGTATACTGTTTTTCCATCTATTTCGATGCCTTTAGGGACAAAAGGAACTGAACCAGGACATAACATTACATCTTTAGCAGTGATAGTTTTTTCGCCACTATCGGTAGATACGGTCACTTTTTGCTTACCAGCAATTTTTCCCCAACCTCGAATAATATCGACTTTGAGACGTTTGAGGCTGTTGGTTAAATCTCCTTGAATTTTACTAACTAAATTGTTAGCATGATCGGCGATCGCGCTACGTTCAAATTCCACTCCTCCAACAGTAATGCCTAAGTCTTGAAGATGATGAGTATCTTGAAACTCTCTTACTCTACCCGAAGCAGCTAACAAAGCCTTAGAAGGAATACAACCACGGTTAACACAAGTTCCTCCCATATCTCCCGCTTCAATAATAGCTGTTTTTAGACCACATTTTACTGCGTGTAAGGCTGCACCATGTCCGCCAACACCAGCACCAATAATAATTAAATCGTAATCAAATTTACTCATTATTTTTTTCTGCTATAAATTGCTGCAATCTTTTATTGTTACATGATACAAGCTTATCTGTCTTAGTTTCTTCGTTACGTCAGGTATTGGTAGCAGTGCGCGATCGAGTTTCTCAAGCAATAGCTGAAGGTACATCTGTAGAGGATTTTATTGCTTCCAATCCTACGGCTGACTTTGACGAAACCTGGGGTAATGGTTTTCTCAGTCCCGAACAGTTTTTAAGAATTGTTTATGCAGATTTATCTCGTTCGGCAAATTAATTAAACAATAACTATTTAAAATAATTGATATTGCATAATCAGTTCTCCATCTTCATCCATCTCTCCCGTGTAGGTAAAGCCCATTTTTTCATAAAACTTGCCAGGGCTTCCCTTTCCAGGAACGAAGCTTGTAGATAAAACTTTTGCTCCTGGGCGGGTTTTAACATATTCGATCGCTAATTCTAAAGCACGTCTTCCGAACCCAAGCTTTTGAAAACGGTTATCAATCATCAATCGCCAGAGATGATACAGACAATTAACGGGATCGTCGTCCAGCATAATAAAACCAACTGGTATTTCATCAGCATAAATTGCTCTAAACCAAACAATCTCTGGATAAAAATGGGCTTGAGCAATAGATACTGCATTAGACGCAACAAAATTTTCTTGATGTTTAGTTACTTGTAAATCGAGAATTTCATCAAGGTTTTCTTTCGTGATTTCTCGTAGTGTAACGACTGCATCCGATAACATAATTTGAACCTTTTTATTAGCTCCAAAAAGTAGTTACTTAGTGTGACAAGCGAAAGCTCGATCGCTTTTTTCTTAAAATCGTATAATTACCTAAAATTATAGAAGTTAATAAAATGATTCATCATATTTCTATACCCGCTCAAAATCCACTTCATGTTGCCGAAGTATTAGCCGAACTTTTCAAGGGATATGTTGCGCCTTTTGCCTCTCATCCAGGCAGTTATGTAGCATTTGCTGCCGATGAATACGGAACTTTGATTGAAGTTTATCCTCTTGGCACAGAAATGATTCCAGGAGAAGACGATCGGCCCATACAATATCAAAACCAAAATTCTGAGAACCAGTTTATTGCTACTCATGCTGCTATGTCTATACCTCTGACTCAATCGCAAATTGAATCTATTGCCAAACGAGAAAATTGGCGGTGTTTGCGTTGTAGTCGAGGTTACTTTGATGTAATTGAGTTTTGGGTAGAAAATACCGTATTACTAGAATTAGCAACTCCAGAATTAGCAGAACAATATCTTACTGTTTTAGCTCCAGAAAAGTTAGCCGAGTATTTTGCTCAAAGTAATTCTTAGTGTTAATTGCGTCCTAACAATTGTTATATGGCGCGATCGCGATTAGATTTTCTCGAAATCTCTGTAACCCTTACTGTATTTTCTTGTTCTTGATTTACTTTGGCAATCAAAGTTGAGACTTTGGTTAAACTGCTAGATTGCGTCATTACCATACCCAAATTTACTTTTGCCCATAGGTCTATTCAAAGGATAATGGTTTTGGTTTATCGATCCCATAACCCTGAGCGTAGTCTACGCCTATTTTTCTCAATCTTGCCATCACCGATTCATTTTCTACAAATTCTGCAATAGTTTGCATATTCATGACATGACCAATACGATTAAAACAATCTACTGTAGCCCGATCTATAGGATCGTCGAGAATATTTTTGACAAAACTACCGTCTATTTTCAAAAAATCTACAGGTAAATTTTTAAGATAAGCTAAAGAACTCATGCCACTACCAAAATCATCAAGAGCAAAAAGACAGCCTAATTGTTTTAATTCATCAATAAAATCAGCAGCTTTAGCTAAATTAGAAATAGCCGTAGTTTCGGTAATTTCAAAACAAATAGTATCGGGAGAAATAGGATAGAGGGCAAATTGCTCTTTTAAAAAACCAAAAAAAGAATCGCTATTAAGACTAGCTCCTGAAAGATTGATAGTATAGATTCTCTTGCACCCGCAGTTGTGTAGTTCACAGTTATTATGAGTGTTGCTTCGGCAATGATTACTATAAGCAGCAAAAAAAGTAGCAATTACCCATCGATCGATCTCTGGCATCAAATCGTAGTTTTCGGCTGCGGGAATAAATGCCATGGGCGGTACTAACTTGCCGTCTGTATCTAGCAAGCGTAACAAAATTTCGTGGTATTCTTTCCCGTTAGTATCTTTCAAAGAAACAATCTTTTGAGCATAGAGACAAAAACGATTTTCTTCTAAAGCAGAAGTAATCCGAGACACCCATTGTCTTTCTCCCCTTTGTCTAGCTAGTTCTAAATCGTCATGACGATAGATAAAAACTTGATTACGTCCTTTTTCTTTGGCAGCATAGCAAGCAGCATCTGCTGCACTCATAACCTTACTAAAATTTTGACTATCTCCATCTATGGCAACTAAACCAATACTTACACTAAGATTAAAAACTTTTTCTTCCCAAGCAAAACGAAATTGCTCAATTAAAGATCTAATAGCATCAGCCATCTTTTTTGCTCGATCGAGAGAACATTGTTGCAACAGTATGCCAAATTCGTCACCACCCAGACGAGCCAAAATATCAGAAGAACTAATTAATCTTTTAATTAAGTTAGTTAATTGCTGTAGTAATTCATCTCCACCTACATGACCACAAATATCATTAATAACTTTGAACTGATCTAAATCTAGATAGCATAAAGCATGGTTGGCTTCGCTTTTTTGACTATCTAAGATTGCTGCACTTACTCTAGTTTCAAATTCTTGACGATTGTATAAACCTGTTAAAGCATCATGCTTATTGTGCCAAAAAAGCTCTAATTCTAACTGATAAGATTGAGTAATATCGCGAGCGCAAGCATAAATTAATTTGGATTTAACCTCTAATTTAGCTCTCCATTCTAACCATTTGTAAGAGCCGTCTTGACACAAACAACGATTTTTCCAAGTAACGATCGAGTTACTTTTATCTAATTGTTCGATCGCCTTTAATGTTATATCTTGCTCTTGTTCGACAATAAACTTTAAGAAGGGCTGAGTTAATAACTCTTGTGGAGAGTAGCCCAGTATCTTAATAAAAGATTGATTGAACTGTTGTAAATAGCCATCTTCTCCAATTACACAAAATAATTCCGACGTAAGATGGAAAAAAACTTCTAATTCTTTTGATAATTTCAAATTAAGGGACTCAGACAATTCTAAAGATAATTGCTGACTGATTTTTGGCAAGTTCATGGAAAATAGATGGCTTTGGTTAATTTGGCTGCGGTTTATTTAAATTTCCGCCATATTTCTCCGTAAATTTAGTTGAATAACTAGTGAAATTATGATACTTCTTAGCGTTACCTAAATTTAATAACTTTTAAGACAAATAGATAACCGTGATTATACGCAAATTGCGATCTTTATCATTATTTTATGCCTATAAAGATTTACTGGATAATGACAATCAGCTAACTAGATATATTTAGTTAAAAAAACATAAATAATACTGATATAAATAAAAATAAGGAATTAAGCCAAACTCAACTGGAAAAAGAACATTGAATATGCTAATAACCGCTTAATATTAGCTATGAAAATGAGAATTATTATTATCGATAAGATATATTAAATTTTCTTTTTGTTTTCTTTTACTTTGATTTCCAATTTTTTTCCGCTTGTTCTAAAACATAGGCTGAAACTGCCTGGATTTCCCGTTCTGTAAGGCGATCTTGATAAGCTGGCATATTATTTTGACCATGAGTAACCAAAGCTGCGATCGACTCAACAGAGTCTAGTTTATTTCTACGTAAGGCTCTAGCTTTTAAGTTTTTACCTCGTCGGATAATGTTACCACCATGAGGATGGCAACCCGCACAATTAGTTTCAAAAAGTAGAACGCGATCGATAGTATCTGCTGCTAGGGAAACTTGGGGCAAACTCAAGTAAACTAATGCAAGTACGACAAGCAGTAATAAATGTTTAAATTTCATAAATTTTTTCTGGGTTCGATCTTCTTTAAAATTGTAAAGTAGCTAATAGCTAAAACTAAAACTCAATTTCGTATTCGATGGTGAAGCGACTCTCATCATCAAAGTTAGACGAACCACGGAAAACAAAATCATCGAGGCGATAACGCAAACCAAATTGGGTAGGAATATCGGTATTGAGAATTTTTAATGCAGACAGAGAAATATTACCCGTAATATCAAAAGCAATTTCTCCTGCTAAGCCTACAATACTTTCTTTTCCTCTGTCATTTTCATCAATAATTTGCGTGGGAAAAAGGCGAAATTCACTCAAACCGAAAGCATCACTAACTACATTATTAAATGTACCAAACAAGGCCGAACCAGCTAGATTGGCTAAACCCAGAGTACTATCACCTCTACCTAAAGTATTGACAAAGTTCCCCCCTAAAAGGGCTACAATTTGCGTTTGACTGCGAGGCGGACTACTAGTCAATTCAATATTGTTGGTTATTTTGTCAATATTGTTGGCTATTCGGCTAGCCCGTCCTTCTACTTCGGCAAAAATACGTACGGTTTGCAGATTACCCAAGCTAGAAGCAGGAAGATCGCTAATTTCTGAGGATGAGAGATCTTCGGGAATGGGACTATTATTAGTTTCTACTGCCGAACCAACCAAACTCACGTCTAAATAAGGATTTAGAGGATAATTGCGGGAAAAGCTGGCGGTGTTTTTCTCATCTTGAACTAGACTTAACTGAGTAGTAAACAGGTTAACTTGTCCTCTTTGAAGATCGATCGTACCTTCAGGACTGGGTTGATTGAATGTGCCATTAACTTTAAGAGTACCCTGGGCATGAAAGTTGAAAATAGGCGGTTGAATAATTTGGATATTTTCCCCTAAATTCAACTCTAAATTTTTGTATTCGGTAGCTGCTGCGATGCCATTATTATCAATTTCAGCACTATTGGTAGGAGTTGCAGCATTAGCCACTAAGATTTGTCCATCAAACAGAGTTAATTCTCCTGTAATATCGGGTTCGATCGCCGAGCCTAAAATATTAATGTTACCTCTGACACCACCATCATAAAGTCCTTTAAGATCTACAGCAATATCATCTAACTTAAAAGTAAGGGGAGAAGTTTGGGGTGTATTACTAGTAAGAGGTAGAGAGCCAAAAGCTTGAATTTGTCCCCCACCAAAGTTACCTGTTAAGTTTTCTATTTCAAGGCGATCGAAGTCGAATAAAATTTCGCCATTAACTTCTGTAACCAAAGCATCGGGTAAAAACTTGGCAGCAATTTGACCGTTGTTAACCGTAGCAATTCCTTTAGCTACTAACTGACGGGGTAAATTTTGCTCTTGGTCGAAAATACCATTAATATCTAAATTTACTTCTCCCTCTCCATCGATCCAGTTTATTTCTTGACGAGAAAGAATATTAATTAATGCTAGCCCTTCATTTTTAACATTGAGTTGGAGATTAAGGCGATCGCTATCTGGTTCGACTTCGGCAAAGGGTAATTGGTATGGAATGCTGCCAGTTAGGGTTATCGGTTCTGCTTCTTCTGCTATTTTACTACTGGCAAAAAAGTTTAAACGAGAATTATTATAGTTAAAACTACCTTGGGTTTCTTGAACGGCAGTTTGATTGACTGTAGCATTAGCCACCGTAATTTCCCCTCTTGCTTGAGGATTAGCTTGAGTGCCTGCTAGGGTTGCTGTAGCATTGAGAGTACCGCCAAAGCTGATTTCTGGAGGAAGATCGACTAAGTCTTCTAGGGGTTCGATGGGAACATTAATTAAGCGGAATTGTCCTGATTGTGTTTCACCGCCAAAACTCCCTGAAAAAGCAATTAAACTATCCTGAGATTGCATGCTAACAGGTAAAACAGTCAGAATACCTTCGTTGAGATTACCTTGGGCAATTACTGTATCGATTGTATAACTACCCCATTGCCACTGTTGTCCTTCAAAGTCAAAATCTGTCTCAATTCCCCTATTCATAGACCCATCAAAAGCAATCTTGCCGTTAAAATTACCCTGGAGGGTTTTTAACTTTGGCAGTAATAATTTTTGTTCGCGGTTTTGTTGAGATAACTCAAGCCAAGCTTGAATTTCTGCTAGTAAATTGAGTTGTTCTAAGATACTTGCTTGGGGTAAACCAATATCGAATAGGGGACAGTTACCTTCACTTATATTAATTACAGAACAAGGAAGAGGGGAGTTATATAAATCTTTGGCATCTGCATATTCTCGATCGCTACCAAATTTAGCTAAATCTGCTATTTCAAAAATTTCTAGGGCAACGAGGACATCTTGTATTTGCCCTTGTTTGACATCTATTGCTCCTTTAAGGGCAAGATCGTCTCCTTGTTGAATTACTCTGGCTGTTAGTTCGTAAAGGCTTTCTCTTTGTTTAAATTGAGTATTTTCTAAGACTAAATAGCCATCTGCATACTGAAAATTACCTGTAAGGCGATCGCCTTTAATTCTAGCGATCGTTGGTTGTTCGATGACAACATTTTTACCTGAGGTAGCTAAAGTATTGAGATTAATTACGAATTCTCCCGATAATTCTCCTGCTACTGGCTGCACGGCAATATTTGGCGGTACAGTAAAATCATCGCTTTTAATGGCAATAGTTTTGAGTAACTCGACGGGGATATTTTGGGTTTTTACTGTAACTATTTCTCCTTTCCCCGTTCCCGTTACCAAGATGTTCTCATGTTTTAATACAAAAGAAAGGGGTAAAAAGTTCTTGTCTAAAACTAAATTAATTTCATCTTCTTCTCGATCTAATTGTAGGTTGACTCCTTGTTCTGGAGAAATATCTACTGTTCCTGTTAAGACGGGATTGAAAACTAAATCTTCTACCTGAAAGCTACGCAGAATTAGATCGCCATCTATATCCATTGCCGAAGGAATACCCCCAACTTTACCCTGAAAATCTCCTCTACCTGAATAATCTAAATTAACTGCCCAACTAGGTAAATCGAGTCTTAGTTTAGTAATATCGATCCCTTTTGCTTGGGGTACATCAAAATAAAAATAGTCTACGGCTGCTAGTTTATCGGGAATATCGCTAAAAAAGGATTTATCTAGATCGACATAACCCTTTGCTGTCAATCTTTCCCCTTCGGCAGATAAGACTTCTAGGCGTTTGCCATCCCAATTAACTTTGGCTGCGATCGCTTGCTCTAAGAAATCGATTCCTTCACTAAAAGTAACATTTCCCCTAGCTTGGACATCAGGAGGAGAGAGGCGATCGATTTTTCCTGCTAGATCGAGTTTTCCCCCCAGTTTACCTTTGAGTTCGATACTATCTTCAGAATTAGGATCGGCAAATAGACTTAAATCTACTCCTTGGGGGATCGCTACTGTAGTAAATTTCCCATCGGCGATGGCTAAATTCGTGGCAGTAAATACTCCTTCAGGCAGAGTTAAACTACCATTCCCCGAAGCGGTTATCGCGTCGGGTACGATATTATTCACATCCCCCCATACCTTAAAAGTACCATCGACTAAACCTGCAAATTGTTCTGGGGTTTCGGAATTTAATTCGATTAACTTTAAATTTGTCGCTTCCGCATTAGCTTGCCAGGCATCCCCTCTAATTTGTAAATCGGTAACTGCTACTTTCCCTTCAGCTAAATCGAGATTACCTTGCCCATCAATTTTGGTTTCTCCTTCTACATTGCCTGTTAGATCGAATGTTCCTGTAACTATACCATTGAATTCGGTTGGTAGTTCGGGAAATACTCGGTTGAGGTTTAATTGGGAAGTATTAGCATCGGCAACCCATATTCCTCGTTCTAAACTGAGACTGGGGACATTAACCGTACCGCCAATAGTATTAAGACTAGCTACACCTTCAGCCTTAATTTCACTTAACTCAAAAGAACCTTTATCTCCCGTAACTTTTAAGGTAGTGTTTACTTTTCCCTTACCAATATTTTCTGCACTATTTTTAGCAATAGGAAGACTAGCAAAATCCACATTTACGGTTTTAAGTTGAGATTGCCAACCTCCAGGTAAATAATTAAAATTATCGACAATTACCGTGCCACCCCCCAAAGGAAACTTCGCTTCTCCATCTACTGCCTGAAGCGTATCGAGATTTCCTCCTTGTGCCAAAAACTTAGCCGAACCTGAAACTAAGCCAATATCGATAGGAAGATTATCATTATAATTCCGTACAAATTGTTTGCCTGGGACATTTTTAGCTCGTGCATCAAAGAAGATATTTTGTCTACCATCTAACTGTACTCTTCCCGTGCCTGTAATTTCTCCACCAACTTGAGGCGTGCCTGTAAACTGTCTTACCCAAAGGTAATTATCAATTAAATCTAGATTGGCATTAACCGATTTAAAATCTACTTTATCGATACGAATAGGAGTGGTAGCAACCGCAGCAACATTAATTTTTGGGCTGGGGAGTGAACCCGTGATGTTAAGATCGCTCTTTACCTTACCCTCGATCGCGATTCCAGGTTTTTCTAATTCTAAAGCTTCGATTATTTTATCGATCTCGACAGGTTTGGTAGTTGCTTCTATCTGATAATTGCCTTCTGCCTCGGTATCTAATGAACCATTGGCGACAGCAGCAACTTTTCCCAACCAAGTACTAACGCGATCGATCTCGATTTTATAACCATCGAAATGTAACTTACCATTACTCTTGGTAAAAGGGTTAGCTAGTTCGGGTATTTGCCAAGTTACCTTGTTTAATTTAGCAGTACCCTTGAGTTGGGGGTTTTGATTTTTCGGTAAGGTTACCCCTAGTTTGCTGTCGATCGTTCCTGCTTGTAATTCTACGGGTAAAACGACGAGGTTAGCTATTTCTGTCGCAGCTAACCGCTTACCAACCAAATTTAAATCTATTTTCCCCGTATCATTGATTACTTGACCTTTAACTTGTAATCTGCCTCCTTCCTCAATTTTGCCCGCAGCATTAAACTTAGTCAGATCTTGTTCTGGCAAAAAAGTAACCTTGGCGCGATCGAGTTTTAAGGGAACTGGGGGATTGAGTTCTTTAGTTTGCGAACGAGCAACGAGAATAACATCAGCTTTATAAAGTCTCAGGGTTTTAACATCAATAGTCAACCAATTATCCGTTGATTCTTCCCCAGTACCGAAATCTGTGGGAGTCCAAACCCCCCTTTCATCTTGTTCTATATAGACATCTGGTCTAATAACGCTAATATGTAAAATTAAATCCCGTTTTAGCAAAAATTGCCAAGGAGAGAAGTTTACTTGGATCGCTTCTGCACTCAAATAATCGGGGTTTGTAGCTGTAGGCGGAAGATTACTCTTGCCAAAACGCACGCCAAAAGGAGAAACCCGCGTTAATTTACCAACTTCTATGGGGCGCTCGAGATAATTAGTAACTTCTGTTTCAATTAAAGGGACTAATTTGCGCTGAAGTGTAACCCATCCCATAGCTAAACCGCCACTAATACCTGCTAAGAGTACTATGGAGATTGTCAGTATTTTTCGGCGCGATCGTTTGTCATCACGAGCATAATCGAATTTACCTTTTTTATTTCGATCGAACTTTTGCTCTTTACCATAATCAGATGGTTGCTTCATAATGGTATTCTATTGATAACCAGCTACTCCAGTTAAGTTAAATGCTCTAAGCGCGGGGTCTAGGAAACAGCAGTGCAACTCTACATCGGCATCAAAAGCTAAGAAAGAGGTAGCACCAAACAAAGTATATTTTCATAACTACTGCCACTCTTACCTTTTATAAGAGAGACGATATATATTAATTCTTTTTTGAGAAAATAACTAGAAAAAAAATATCAAAGTTTATTTACTTCAAGTTGCTTTCTCTTGAGTGCTGATAATCAAATCACACCAAACAAAAATGAAAATTAAGGTAAAAGTAAAACCCAATTCTCGTCAGCAAAAAACCGCTCGAGCTGACGATGGCACGTGGATAGTTAATTTAAAATCTCAGCCAATCGATGGTAAAGCCAATCAAGAATTAATTAAACTTCTAGCTCAATATTGTCAAGTTACAAAGAAGCAAATAACTATTAAAGCAGGGTTATCGACTAAAACTAAATTAGTTGAAATCGATCTATAGTCAACTAGCAATATCGTTGATTATAGCCTGTAACCGTTGACGAAATTCCCCTTTTGGATGACCTCCTTTTACTTCTCCTATAATTTTAAAATCTTTTTCTGGAGAATCGCAAACAAGATAGGTAGGCCAACCCATATCTTCTTTATTGGGATATTGTGCTAAAAGAATTTGACGATATTTACGATAAGTAGCCGTATCTTGCATTTTTACATCAATGAAGTCTAAATCTAGTTCCCGAGCCACTTTTTCGTCATAAAAAGACATTTTATGGCAAATACCGCAATCTTCAGCAGAAAATTTAATTACAGCTAAACTCATAAGTCATAAACCCCAAAGTTTTGTCTTTTAATAGATTATCAAATAGCTATCGACTTTTAGTTTTAACTAATCGGTTTAATTACTCAGTTAATAGCTAAGAGCTTTTCTTTTGTCCTGAGAATTAAATAATATAAGCAATAGACTCCCTTAGAATTGCTGTAGTTCCCCTAATCAACCATAATAATTTGCTCTTCTATAGGCGCATTGGGGTTGACGATCGCGATTAGATTTTCTGTTTGAAGTTGTTCTAGAGATTGTTCTAATTTATCTGGTTCTAGATTAGTTAATTGAAGGCTTGCTTGGTCGATTAGCTTTTGTTTGCCAATAATTTTATGGACTTTAGCTAAATTAAGTAACATTTCTTTGACTCGGTCTGGTGTTGGTTGTTTTGTTGCTGTATGCTTTTTAGTGGGTATGATGGCTATCTTTTTGAGTAAATCGCATTCTCTTAAAATTTCACTTTCATAAACCAAAGATTGCAATTGAGATAAACTAATAGTCTGAAAGCCCAAGACTAAATCCCCCGCGATCGCCTCGTTGGCTAACTTCTGATAAGTTTTAAGATAACTAACATCATCGAGGCTTGGTTCGAGATGACGATGGGGAGAACGACAAAAGATTTTTTTATAGAGTTGATATCCTTTATTTTTCGGGCTACCTACAGTTTCCGACCTTAATAAAATAAAAGTAAAATTACGTTGTTGGCGTTTAACTTTTTCGCAAGCTTTCATCGCAAAAGAAAAGCTTTTTAAGCTAGGCTCTTCGCACCACAAAATACCAATTTTCCTCTTCTGTTCTGGAGATTGATAGCTTAAAGAATAACTAGCATATTTTCCAGGTAAAAGCTTATTTTTTAGTTTATTTACTTGTAAGGCTAGGGCAGATTGTCCCAACATATCAATCAATTCTTGAGAAGAAAACTGACGAATACGAGTAAGATTATTCTTATTTTTTTGTAATTCTTGTTGCCAAAGTAGCTTAAAAGAAGCAGGTAAATCTTCTTTAATTTTTTCGATATCTGTGCGACCAGTTTTATAAGCCAAGAATAACTTACTAGCCAAAGCCAAAGAATCTCTTAAATTAGCTTTTTCTCCTGGATAATGCTGTAATAGTTGCTCCTTTTTTAGTGGTTCGATCGAGGATCTCGGTCGAGGCTGTGCCTGACGATGTAGGTAAGCTAAACGACTCGACCAAAGAGCTTCTACCTGATGGAGATCGATTTGTTTGAGGGTAACTATATTTTCCAGACGAGCTAAATCTGATTGGAGTAAATTATTTTTTCGTTCTTGAAATCGATCGCGAACAATACTAATAATAACCAAAAAGTTTTTATAATTACTATTATGAAGAGTCGTATTAATATTAAAGACAGAACTAAAATCAAAAGAACCATCAGAATGGCGATAAGTTTCTACTTGATCGAAACAAAGAACAATTGGTTTATTGTAGGCAGAAATACGCCCAAAATTACCAAATATTCCTCTAGCAGCTTCTTCCGTATCGATAACTGTAGTTACGCCTAGTTTTTGTAAATCTTGAGTATCGAGATTTTCCCCTCGTAACCAATCACAAGCAAGCAAATAAAATTCTGGTTGGGTAAGTTGATATAAAACCGTAAAAAAATTCTTTGGTTGAAAAATTCCTGTAGGATAAGCACTACGCAAATTAAGCACGAATAAGCCCTTCGCCCCCAGTAGTTGCCTCATCAAACTGCGATCGCGAAAATTAGCTAAATTTTTTAACCACAACAACAATTGAGACTCTTCTTCTCCTGCTGGAACGTGCATCAAACTATCAACGGTATAGCGGAGGGTATGTTGCCAAATAAAATCACTACTAGGACAGGGATCGATGTAAGCAAAAAAAGCTTGATGATTGAGACTTTGTTTCAAACGAGCCAGTAAATAACTCTTACCACAGCCAGAATCTCCCAACAATAAGAGAGTACGGGTATGACGATCTTTTGCTACCGAAGACAGTAGATTTTCGATTTCCTCAATAGCTTCTTGATGAATAGAATTAACCGTAGCGATGTTCTTTTGTTTATCATCTGTCCAGAAATTACCTGTTTTCAAGGTCACTGGATCGAAGGGATTTGGTTCGCGTTGAATTATTTCTCTTAGAGTTGCCACTGTAGTACTTCTATCTTTTTTTGACATCTTCTTCCCTTCAAAGAATCAGAGATTGCGAGGCGATCGACCTCAGTTGAAGTCAAATTAATATAACTTGAGAACTTTATCCTAACTGAATTTACCGAGGCAGATCGAATCTTAGGGCAATCTCGACTAACCAATCATAAGTTGACCTCCCCTAACCCTCTGCGGTCGATTAAAATTAATTTACTATCAAAAAAAATAAACAACCACCTACATTCTGAGAAATACCAGCTAAAAGTTGCTCATTAGTATATTGAGACGACTCGACGATCGAGCTTAATTCCAGCTTATCTTGTCTTTGTAAACGATATAAAATTAAATCTAATTCTTCCCTAGAAAGAAAAGATTGCAATTTTTCTCGTAGATAAAAAATTGGCAAATAATTACCCGTATTCAATTGTCGATCTAAATCTCGTATAGTTTGCAAAACTCGATCGTCACTCAGAGAAGGAGTTTTTTTAGGCTTGGAAGCAGCAGCAATTGGTTGGTTACTTCTAATAGACAAATTGGGCGATACTTGGCTTGTATTCGTAATGCCCAAAGAATTATGGTAACGGAAGAAATTTAAATAATTATTAAGTAAGTTAAGACTCAAAACAGAATTATGCCCCTGAGGAATATATTCATGCAATAAATAATTTTTTCCCCTGTTAGTCAGCCAAACTTGCTTAATTTTGCCAGCGATAACTGTAATTAAACCCCTTTCGATGCAGCCATAGATCAGTTGATCTCTTGTCGTCGCGGGAGTAAGTTTAGTTTGTGGTGGAGTAATTACTTGGTAGCGACAAGCTTGTAAAATTTTTAATTCTGTTATGGTTAAAGGCAAATCCTTGACCTTGAGTTGAAGTAAGGCTTTACCTGCTTGAGAAAGCTTGAATTGGGTAACTTGTTCTTGACAATCAACCAAAGCGCGATCGCGCAACTGACAGCAAATTTGTTCTGTCTCTGCTATTTTAGTACTACTTGTAGGTTTAAGTTGGCTAATTTTACCTTTATATCCTGGTAAAGCGACTAATTTAAGGAGAAACTTAAGTTCTCTAACTTCCATTGCTGATTTTAAGTTTATTTGAAGCAATTCAAATATAAACTTTTTTTTGCCCCTGCACCCTCTAGTTTTTTAAAACCAATCTTGGCTTTCTGGTGGAGATTGTTCGAGAGATGGAGATTGTGGTTTGGACTCTTTGATTTTAAACCCGAAAGTTCCTGTTTCTTGTTTGATAATAGATTCTAAGTCTACTTCCTCTAAATTGGCGGAAAGATATCTATCTATAATTTTTTGGATTAATTCTTGACCAAAATTAACTGCTTGTCCTGCTTGTTGAAATGTAAACTGAAGTTCTTTTTTAACCTTTGCTTCTAGGGATAGAGGCAATAAAAATTTACTGTTGTTAGCGGGTTTGACGGATTCATCTAGTTGCCCAAAACTGCCCGTCAATCTATCTTGAATTATAAATTCAGTCGAAGGTACTCCGCCTTGACAAGACGAATCTAAGCGAGACTTCGTCAAATTAGCAACCGTTCCATTTAAAAAAGGACTTTGCAGAAGATTTTGGGAATTGTCTAAACCCAGACAAAGAGAAGTAGGTTTTTTACAAATTGCAGCCGTTGCCCATAATTTACTGTGCCATTCTGCTAGATTTTGCCAGAGGAAAATTTTGTTAGGATACTTACCCTGACAATTCAATTGTTGAACTAATTCAGCACTAGTATCGGTTTTGGGCTTGACTTTTTTAAAAGATAATCTTTGATAGTTGGTGATAGTTGTTTTTTTGCGATGGACATCAGAATCTTTAACTAGCCATTGGTATTGAATATATTGGTAGAGGGGTCGAAAAATGGCCAAATTAGTGCCTTGATAGGCGGGAAACTTGAGAGTATATTTGTGAGGATTGATTTTAGTGCTATAACCAACAAAAATATATAAGGGTCTACCCTGAGCATCTTTGGTTAGATTTTCTGCTCCTTCCTGGTTATTTTCCCCAATTAAATCTCTTACCATGCAAGTAACCCCAACAATACAGCGAGATTGGTTTTTAAATAAAGACCAACGGGGATAATGAACTAATTTGCTAGCTGCACGAGTTGTCGGAATAATGTGCTCTAAAGCCCAGTTAGTTTCATCATTAGTAAAATCTTCAGGAATAGCGACTAGACGAAAATCGAGATGATAACTTCTGCCGTAGACAATTCCTGCCCATTTAGATTCATACATCAGCTTTTACCTCAGTACCACTGAGAAATAGAGAAACTTGTTGTAATTCTTCTGCGAGTAAGGTCATGTTATCTTGCACCATGGCAATTTGTTCGTCTAATTCCATCGCTTTTTTCCCATTTTCTTGTAAAGAGCCACTTTTAAATAATTTGGTAAACATACCTGACTGTTTTAGTTTATCGATCTCTTCATCTAACCGCAGACGAACAGCTTTAAGCTGGATTCCATAGGCGCGTAATTGAGAGTAAATGGCAAAAACGATTGGTAAATGGACGTTAACAGGAACGATCGAACCTCGATCGCTATCCTGAGACAACTCTTTACCCAAACTAACAGGGCAAATCATTACTAACCAACCAGAATTAGGAGTAAATAAAGCCTGAAATATTCTTTTTATATCTTCGATCACTGCCTGTTTTTCCCGATGATGGCACAGATCGTATTTAGTAATCAAAATCACTATGGGAAAAGGACGCTCTGAGGTAGGTTGGCGATTATTACTAATAATTTGTTGAATAAACTGATTCATTCGATCGCTTTTGATCTGACGGACGATAGCTGGTGTTACTCTGGTTTGGAGATGTTCTCCTGATATACATAAAAACAGACAACTACAATCGACTAAATAATTACATAATGCCTGTACATCTTGTTGATCGGAGCGATCGCTCAAAGCCAATCCTCGATAGTCTAACCAATCAAAACTCATGATCGGTCGAAAACCATAGCTAAAATTAAAACTATACTTTTCGATCGCAGCAGCATTAGACAAAGGCCAACGATCTTCTGCTTCTACATCAATTAATTGTTCCCACCTTTCTACTAAATCTAAATCCATATCCATGTCTTTAGCAGACAAGGTAAAACCTTTAACCCCTGTTTGCATCATTGCATACATAGCTAAGAGGTAACTAGTCTTTCCCGACCCAGTAGTTCCTAGCATGGCTATTTTAATATCATTTAACATTAGTTTACTTGTCATCTAGAGATAAAAATGTTCTCTGTAATTATCTAGGTTAAAACCATGAATTAGATACATTTTCTCTCTTCTCTGAAGTATAAGAAGACTCATTCGGCTTAAAAGCACTCCAGGGGTCTTTGGCAGATTCGTAAAAATGATTGCTCCCGACGACGATAGTTTCTAAATTATGGTTGTCTAACCGTAGTAAATGTAAAAACTTAGCTACAGATTGTATTCTGTCTGTCACTTCCATAGCCAAGGCTTGGCTAATTGCTAGAGAAACATGAGGACTAACTCGATCGTTTAGCTGACATACAGGCTTTAATTCTACTCCTGCTGCTCTTTCTACCGCAGAAGGGGGTACTATGCCCGTAAGCATATGATATAAAGTTGCCCCTAAAGCGTAAATATCGGTAAAAGTCCCAAATTTTAAAGCCTGACCATATTGCTCTAAGGGAGCATAACCAGGGGTAAACATGGCAGTAAAGCGCTTAGAATGCCTATTAGTAAAGTCCCTTGCTGCCCCAAAGTCAATTAAGACTACTCGCTCGTCCTTGGTCAACATTATGTTGTCGGGTTTGAGATCGCGATGTAAAAATTGGGACTGATGCAATACCTCTAATGCTTGAGAGATCTTTTGGATATATTGCAAGGCTTCTGCTTGACTCATTTTACCGCCTCTTTTCTTTAATAAGTCAGCCAGACTGAGACCTTTTAAATATTCCATCACCATGTAGGCAGTATTATTTTCCTCGAAATAATAGAATACTCTAACAATACCTGGATGATTGAATTGTCCTAAAGTTTGCCCCTCTTGCAAAAATCTTTGTTTAGCATCACTATAAGTTTTTACAGTCCATCTGCCTGCGGAAATAACCGTTGTCCCATCACGCCAACAACCTTCAGGAAAAAACTCTTTAAGAGCAACAGGACGATTGAGGCGAGTATCGATCCCCTGATAAGTAATACCAAAACCTCCTTGTCCCAATACCCTATTTACTTGGTATACTCCGTTTAATAAATGCATACCAGAAGAAAGAACTCCAGCCATTTTACTAGAAGCAGTCATGTCAAAACTATCACTCCTGAAAAATCATTGCCTAATTTTCCTCGCCAGCGGTGGCATAGTTTTCACTTAATTATCTCAACGAGTGGATAACTTTTTAAATTTGATAAGATATTATATCTACAGTAAAGATTTGATAAAGTCATCTAGTTAACTTAATCCAATATGTAAATTTCAATAAAAATTGTCCTTATTTTCTAATTTAAAGCAATTTATTTTTAGTTAATTGTAAATTCAATTAAATCAGTAATAATACGTAAAAAGTTAGATATTTTAGATACTTAAAAACTAAATTTTTTTATGCCAACCTATTCAGGAATATCTAGTGAAGCTTTTAGACATCCTTTAGATCGTCAGGCAGAACAAACATTACGGAGTCTCCCAGGTTTCGATCTGCTGGCTAAAAGTTTTGTGGAATATTTTTACGAACGCCCTCAAAATATTTATTGGCTCGGTAACTGCATTCAAGCTGGTGTCAGGCAATATTCAACACTTTACGGTATTTTTCGCGAATCTGTACGAGATTTGGATGTATACCCAGAACCTAGTTTATATGTATCCCAAAATCCTTTAGCTAACAGTCATGCTTTAGGGCGCGATCGACCCTATATTGTAGTAAATACAGAAATACTAGAGTTAATGGATGAAGCGGAACTTCGTACTATTCTCGCCCATGAATTAGGTCATATTAAATGCGACCATACTATCTTAATTCAGATGGCAATTTGGGCAATGGGTGCTGCATCTATGTTGGGGGAGTTAACTCTTGGTTTGGGTAATCTCATTAGTAGCGGTTTGATTGTTGCTTTTTATGAATGGCGACGCAAAGCAGAACTATCAGCCGATCGCGCAGCTATGCTAGTAATAGACGATCTCGATATCGTAATGCGAACTATGATGAAATTGGCAGGAGGCAGCAAAAAATATGCCCATGAATCTAGTTTGGCGGAATTTCGGCAACAAGCAAAAAATTACCAAGAATTAGACCGAGATAATTTGAATCAAATCTATAAGTTCCTCATTTACAATGGCGGTAACGGTAGTTTTTTAACCCATCCTTTTGCTGTAGAACGTTTGAGTTACCTAGAAGAATGGGCAAATTCGGCAGAATATCAACGAATTAAACAAGGCACTTATTTACGAGTAGGGCAAAGAGGTGCGGTTGATGTGGAAACTGAAGACGATCGCGCAGAAGTAGATAATTTACAGAAGCAAATAAAAGAATTACAACAAGAAATCGAAGAGATTAAAAAGCAGAGAGAGAGTAGTGAGTAGGGAGTAGCTAGTATGGAGTGTGCTGGTAGAGGAAACTATTATAATTTTTACCTATTAACTATTAACTTTTTCTTCTAAAGAATTTCTCTAATGTCGGAAAATCAGCCTGAAACTCTCGATCTTCAAGGAGAATATATCGAGCATATCCATCTTTTAGCTGGCGATCGCGTGGGATGGGATAATCTTAATCTAATCTATGAGTTAGAACCTGCGGGAGAAATGCCTGCAAATAGGCTAACACAGCATGAAATTGTCATTTCTTTGGGGTATTTTCGGGCTAGTTGGGAAATTAAAGGTAATTCTTGGCAACAGGAACATTACACTAGGGGAGATATTGTTATTGTCCCTGCGGGGGAAGTTTTTCCAAAAGTTCAGATCGATCGCGCCGTTCCTTTAATTGTGCTTTTACTTGCCCCAGAAACTTTAGATAACAGTTGTTATGAATCGGTAAAGTCACAAAAAGTTCACCTGTCGCCACAATTTAAATTACGCGATCCTCTCATCGAACAAATGGGATTGGCATTAAAAACCGAACTAGAAATAGGTGGGGTGGATAGTCAAGCTTATGCAGATTCTATGGCAACAGCACTCTCTCTACATCTGTTACGACGCTATAGCGATCGACAACCGCAAATTAAGGAATATTTTGGTGGATTATCTCCCCATAAGTTAAAAGCAGTTAGAGAATATATTCACGAACATTTAGATCGGAATTTAACTTTAAGCAAATTAGCAGCAAGAGCGAATTTAAGTACTCATTATTTTGCTAGTTTATTCAAACAATCTACAGGATTTACGCCTCATCAATATATAACTAGATGCCGTCTGGAAAAAGCTAAACATTTATTACAACAGACAGAATTGCCAATTGTAGAAATAGCCTTAGAAGTTGGCTTTCAAAATCAGAGCCATTTTACCAGAGTTTTTCGGCAATATCTAAAGGTGACACCAAAAGCTTATCGGGATTCATTGTAAACGAGGCTTCGCTTGAAGCTATCAGCTATTATCTATCAGCCTTTGCTGAAAAGGCTTTATACCTGAACTTCCGATTGAGAAAAATGACGAAAGCCTTCATTTAAGGTAGTTGTAGCGATTTTTTGACTACCTGTTACTGGCTACAATTTCTCTCTTAGCTAGACGTGAAGGGGGTTTGAGGGAATTGC
>JBFRWK010000311.1:0-6473 GCA_051439545.1 Xenococcaceae cyanobacterium
GTCGACCGAAAGCCTATCCATTAATGCAAGAACCACGACACATTCTTCGGACTAAAATGAAAGCTTCTTAAGATAAGCGTTCTGGCTTAGGTTTGTGGCGATCGCCCATCTTAACTTAGTGGCATTCGCTTATAGTCTTTACCTCTGCCTTTACCTCGCCCTTCTTTTACGTATCGCTCAAACTTAGCTTGAGTCCAATCATATCTACTTCTTGCCATCTTAAAAGGGAACAATACAGTGTTACTGTAATTGTACAAGCAAAGTTACTAACTTTATTGTTATTTTTGTCAAAGTTACCAATTTTATTGTAAAGTTACCAACTTTATTGTTATTCTACAAATCGAAAACAATAATACTTCATTCTACTCAACAGTAACACTTTTCGCCAAATTCCTAGGTTGATCCACATCTAAGCCTCTTCTCGCTGCAATATGATAAGCCAATAGTTGCAAAGGTATCACTGCCAAAATCGGCGAAATCAACTCTTCTACTTCTGGCACAGTTAGTAAATCATCAAAGATATGGGCTGCTTCTTGGGCATTCATCGCGGATGTCACCCCCATCAACCTGGCATCCCTGGCTTTGGCTTCTTGGGCATTGGAAATAACCTTTTCGTACACACTGCCTGGCATGGCTACTGCCACTACTGGTACTTTACTATCTAATAGCGCGATCGGGCCGTGTTTCATTTCGCCAGCAGGATAGGCTTCTGCATGGATGTAACTAATTTCTTTGAGTTTTAATGCACCTTCTAAGGCAATGGGGAAATTAATACCTCTACCGACGAAAATAAAGTCTTGGGTTTCGACAAATTCATGAGCTAATTCTTCTAGGTAGCTTTCTTGAGTTTCTAATATTTTCTCGATCTGAGTGGGTACATTGCGCAAACCATCGATAATTTCACCAATTCTTTCCACAGATAAGGTTTGACGACGGTAAGCCAAATCCAAAGCCAAAAAGTAAAATCCCATAACCTGTGCCACAAAGGTTTTAGTCGCTGCTACCCCAATTTCAATTCCTGCCTGGGTATGAATAATTCGATCGACTACTTGAGCGAGACTACTTTCGGGACGGTTGGTAATACCGAGTAATCTTGCTTGTAATTTAGGTTCTAGATTTGCTCTTCTTTCTTTTTCCATCTCTAAGGCAGCTAGGGTATCGGCGGTTTCTCCTGATTGGGTAACACCGATGGTTAGAGTATTGGCGATTAGGGGTTTGGGAGCGTAACGAAACTCTGAAGCATAATCTACATTTGTCGGGATATTAGCTAATTGTTCTAATAAATACTTCCCAACTAAACTAGCGTGCCAACTCGTACCACAAGCTAGAATTTGAATCTGTTCTAAATTTTCGTAAATTTGAGGAGATAAACCGAGAGTGACAGGGCTAAAATCAGGATTATCTTGAGCGTGCCAGTTGGGATTGAGATAGCTTTCTAAACAAGTTCTGACTACTCCTGGTTGCTCGTAAATTTCTTTGAGCATATAGTGACGGAATCCTTGTTTTTCTGTCTGTGTAGGATTCCAATCTAAAGTGCGGGGGAATTTAGTTAAGCGATCGCCCTCGAAATTATATATCTCTACTCCTAAAGGGGTAAGTCTCGCCATTTCCCCTTTATCTAAAGTCAGCACGGCATGGGTATAGGGTAGTATCGCGGTAACGTCTGAAGCACAGAAAAATTCTCCTTGCCCAAATCCTAAAGTTAAAGGTGCTTGTTGTCTTGCTACTACTAATTCGTAAGGACGATCGACACTAATAACCGCGATCGCAAATTGTCCTTCTAGACGGGGAATTATTTGTCTTACTGATTCTAGAAGAGAATTGTCAGAATTAGTTAAAGCTTCTGCTATGAGATTGGGAATGACTTCTGTATCTGTTTCGGAGCGAAATTCACAACCTTTACTAATTAATTCTTCTTTTAGTTCCCGATAGTTTTCAATAATACCATTTTGCACTACGGCTACTCCCATTGCTTGGTCTAAATGGGGATGGGCATTATGTTCTTCTGGTTTGCCGTGAGTTGCCCAGCGAGTATGCCCTATACCAATTTGGGATTGAGTAACATCTCTTTCTAATTTTTCTCTGAGATTATGGAGTTTACCTTTGGCTCTAATACAGTTTAATTTACCTTCAGAAATTGTAGCTACCCCTGCGGAGTCGTAACCACGGTATGCCAATCTTTCTAATCCAGAGACTAAGATTTCTGTAGCTGTTTGAGTACCAATATAGCCAACGATTCCGCACATATTTCTTTTCCCCGTTACCATTTAACTAGTTACTAGTTGTAACGTATATTTTGCAATTTTGGAGATTGATTCATATTTTTTAGTCAAATTTTCTTATCAAAAAAATATTATTTAATAGCTAACGGCTAACAGCTAATAGCTGAGGTTTAAACTTTTTCCTCTGTTACTAAAGTACAATTAGTCCAAGCACCAGTCTTGTCATAGCTACGGATAATTCTTTGACGGCGATCGCTTTGTAATAACCAACCCATCTCTAACACAAAAGGCTGACCTGATGTTATTGATTCTGGACAGTTACAAGATGCGCCATCGGGTAATAGTAAAATTTGTATTGGTAATTTACTTTCTTTAAAAAGCAGTCTCGAACCCTCAATTTTTGCTTTAGAAGTAATAGTGCGAGTCCCAAAAGATAAATGCTGTTCGAGCGTATTATTATCTTTGCGTTCTATAGTTAAATGAGTGGAGTAAGTATCGGGATTTCTTAAATCTGGATACATGGTAACTGCTTCTCCCCGCCATTCACCGATGAGTTGTTCTACAGTTAGAGGTGGTCTTTCTAGGGTGTTGCTTTGAGGTGCTTTTTCCCGAATTAAAACCAGACGTTCTATCTCTTTACCGTTGTATAACTGTACCATCCGCAAGCGTCGATCGCCTTCGATTAAACCAAATTCACCGCCAAATTGCCCATAAGCTGACCATTGTGTCGAACCTTGAGAGAAAGCACCGTTTTCAAAAAATAAGATTGTTCGATTCAGGTTTTGATAGTCTACAACTACGTCGCGGGGCGGTTTATCATGAGGGAAATAATGTACCTCTTGATGAACTGCTTTGTTATTATCTCTTCCTTCTAAGGTAACAATGCTAGGAGTATCTTCGATTTCTTCTCCTAGAGGTGACATACGAGTAAAAGAACCATGCCACTCGCCTAAATTCTTTAAAAAACAGTCCCACTGAGAAAGCATATATCAATTCATTAATAGCAATAGCAATTATTTATTATCCTCGATTATTGCTTAAGTTGTTGAAATAGTAGCAAGTAGAGGTATTAGCTATATTTTTTTATTTTATAAAAATTTTATCTGTTTTTTCGGATAAAAAGACTGACAAAATATGAGTTCAAAAAAACTGTTTGAAAATGGCACTGATTTTTATATACCTTGGTCTAATCAAACAGGCAAAACTATTTCTGTAGCTATTGTTAATGAGCAAAATATTATTACAAAAAAACTAGAAATTACCCCTGGTGAAAATATTGTCGTGCCTCCCAAAAATATATTAAGAATAATTTCTTGAGCTTTTTATATATAATATTTTTTATAGATTCAATGAAAGATATAGTGGAATAATTCGTAATCTCTTGGCTGCGTTAAATACAGAAAGATGCCATTAAGGTTTTTGGCAAACTTATCTTATTAATAATAAAAATACTTTAATTAACAGCTAAGTGCATCTGAGCTTAAACAATGAATAAATATTTAAAAACAACCATTTCTTTTCTGGGCATAACAATTGGTATCTGGTTAACTTTAGACAAAATGGCAAAAGCAGATCACTCCCTTGCCACTGCCATGTCCGATTCAGAAACGATCGCCCAAGCAGTATCTCAAATTCAGTCTACTCACAATGTTATTTGTGATACGGAAAACTCAAATCAAGCCTATTATTATCCGTCGGAGCAAGGGCAAGCAGGAACTGCCTGGAAACAGATTACTCTCTGCTTTCAAGACCAAAATTCTCTAATGGAAGCGCGAGACTATTTTGTCAACGGAGGCTCATTAGGATTTTATGGCGCGCCAGGCATTGTCGGCGTTTTAGTCGTTTCCTATACTTGGGAAGATTTTCAAGCAGGGCAACTTATTTCTATTGAATATAAGTAACACATGAAAAAGCTGATGGCTAACCTAACCCTTAAACTTTCTTATCGCGAACCAATGTTAAAATAGTTACTTCAAAAGGTTGTAATGTTTTAGGTAGATCGATGACTAAATTATCCTCTCGTACATTAGACACTAAAACTCGCCAATTGTTTTGCTCTATTTCTCGATCGACTACAAAATCTTTTTCATAAGAAAAGTTGATAATAATGAAAACTTTTTCGGTTTCAGTCTCTCTGATATAAGCTAAATGTTCGTAAGGATAATAGATTAAACTATACCAACTACCGCAACGTAAAGCCTCACTATTTCTTCTAACCTTAATTAAACGACGATAAAAGTTCAGAATAGAATCTTCTTTCTTTAATTCCGCAGCAACATTAACTTCTTGATAATTTTCATTTACTGGTAGCCAAGGTTCGATATCTTTACCAAAACTAAAGCCAGCATGAGGAGAATCATCCCATTGCATGGGAGTTCGCGCACCATCTCTCGTAGGCGGTGTTTCGTCTTCTGTGTCGCTTTTTACTACTACTCCGTCTTTAATTTTATCTTCGGGAATATCTTCATTATCCACCATGCCAATTTCTTGACCATAATAAAGAAAAGGTGTTCCTCTAACAGTCAATATAATTGCTGCTGCTGCTTGGGCTATTCCTTTAGGATTAGTACATAAACTACATTCAATCCAACGAGATAAATGGCGGGGAAGATCGTGATTATCTAAAAAGTAAGTAGGTTGAGCGTTTTTCGGAATTATTAACTCTTTTTCTTCGATTACTCGTTGTAAGTATCCTGGATACCAGGGACTCATGGCAAATTGAAAGGCAAAAGGTAGATGTAATTCGTCGTTGTTTACACCATAAAAACTACTAGAATCATAAAGAGAACTGTCAATAAAAGTTTCCCCGATTAAAACTCTATCTTCATATTCATCAATAATATTTCTGATCTCTTTAATTATGTGATGATTTTCGGGCAAATTCTTATTATAAAGATGATGATGATTGTCATAGCTATTTTTATCGCTAGCATCAAACTTCATCGGATTAAAGCGATAGTAAATATCTTTACTGTAAGCACTAGAGGCATCTAAACGAAAACCATCTACGCCTTTATCTAACCAAAAGCGAATAACTTTAAAAATTTCCTGTCGTACTTCAGGATTATTCCAATTAATATCGGGTTGGTTTTTATTAAAAGTATGATAGTAATATTGCTGTCTAGCCTCATTAAAAGTCCAGCCACTACCACCAAAATAGGATAACCAATTATTAGGAACTCCCCCATCCGAACTAGGATCTTGCCAATGATACCAATCGCTCTTACTATTATCTTTGCTAGAACTAGATTCAATAAACCAACTATGTTGACTAGAAGTATGGTTAACAACTAAATCTAAAATTACTTTAATCCCTCTTTGATGAGCTTCTGCTAAAAGAGTCTCAAAATCTTGAAGCGTACCAAATTTAGAATTGATGTCGTAATAATCACTAACATCATAGCCATTATCATCCATAGGAGATTGATTAATGGGAGAAAGCCAAATCGCATCAATTCCTAAAGAAGTTTTACTATCAGGATTTCCATCATTTAAATAATCTAATTTCTTCGTAATTCCTGGTAAATCTCCAATGCCATCTCCATTAGCATCGGCAAAAGTTAAGGGATAAATTTGATAGATTATACCATCCTGCCACCATTGTCGATCGCCTGTTTTGTCTGCTTGATTCATTTATAGCGTTTCTCAATAATCTTTTATTAGTTAGATCTCAACCCGATTTTGCAAAGGGAAGCAATATAGCTATCGCCAATCTCGTAAATTGCGTAGAACGAGATTAAAATCCCAACAATCTATTATAACAATCTCTGTGGATAATAAGTCTGAAGCCATGAATAAAAGCAAAATATTATTTAGAGTCCGATTATATAGCTCGCTCGATCGGCTCATTGTCTCTCCTTAGATAGATTAAAACAGGAGGAGCGCGAGATTTTGAGGGATTTCGCTCTCGTTATTACAGATGTCTATTTGCCAAATTCGATAAAGACCTTACTCCGCTCTATAACAAAGGAGTCTGGGCTATCTTAAGGGCTGAGTCTGGAACTTGTTTGTTCTGCTAGAATGCCCCACCGTCCATAGGCGGTAAGTTTCCTAAGGATCGATCGTTAAAGTATTTACAATGGGTAAATACTTAATGATAATGCTCGATTTGTTTTGTTGTCTAACGGGACTTTGACAAAAAACTAGGGGCAAAAAGGGGTGAAAGCCTGATATATCAATTGTTTAACCTCAAAATAGCTAAATTCTTAATATATCTGGGTTTCAGGCGATTTAACCTCGTCGAGGTTAAAT
>JBFRWK010000312.1:0-11128 GCA_051439545.1 Xenococcaceae cyanobacterium
AAACTGGTACTAGGAGTAGAATATCCTCTATCTATATCCGATAAAGAGGCATTCGGTTTAGTTATCCTCAACTCTTGATTACTTGGTATTTGAGTCCTAACTTTTACACCCCTTCTGACCTCTGACCCCTGACCTCTGACCGACCATGAATTCATCCACGCCATTCTAAACTGAAATGGTCGGTTACTTAAAGCCCCAACTTCTCGTGCCAACTGGGGAGATATTTTACCGTGGCAGTCCCCCGTAAAGAAATCTGCTGCCTCTTCTTTCTCTTTTGGGTCGTTACTTTGAGAATCGACTATTTTGACCCTAATCGGAGAATTATCCTGACTGCTATCGAATAATGCTGCTCCAAGTAAACAGGAACTAACCAGTAAAGAGCCATAGCGACAGCAATGGTCTGGCTGAGTTTTAAAGAATTGATGGCGAATGTTGTCAATTAATTCCTTGTTACCAAAATAGACGCTTTTACCAGAACTGAAAATGATACCCCGTTTAATATTATCGCCAAAATCTACTCGCTCCAATTGGTTTAAGTATATTCTTTCTGCTCTTTCTGGGTCTGAAAACTGTAATTGTTTACCCCGTTCTTTATCGAGTTTGACAATTACTAAAGAAGATAGATCGATCTTTTCTCCCAGTAGCTCCAATAGAGAATCATTTATAGTTTCTGGCTCGGATAAATATTTTCCCGATTCAGCTAAACTCAAATCGATGACGGGAATTTTTAACCCTGCTCCTTGAACCAAGCTATTTTTATTATTTTGGTTGCTCATTTTCAAACTACTCCTGCATCGATAGTAATTTTTTTCTTCTAAAAAAAAATCCGACAGGATGACTTTTTTATTAGTCTTTTTGAGTAAGCCAAAATAACCAGTCAATTTATCGAAATGGGCTAGAGCTACGTAACACTGACGTGCTGTACAATCTGTGAAATAAATAAATAGTTATAGCTTATGAACAAAGATCGACAAGAAAATGTGGTTAATGAAGGAAAACACATTGGAAGGAGAGGAAAAGAGAAAATTAAAGTCCATCACAGTTTGATGGAATATTATATTGATTCAGGACTAGCAGATGAATTCGATATCGAAGTGGATTATTCAAATGGAGAAGAAAAGGATACTTATGGAGCAACAGAAGAAGATTTAGACGATCCTAATTTCTGGCTAGACTTTTAGCATTGGCAATTATTTTAGCGATTTCATCTTCGGTAATAAAAGTAGAAGTGGTACAGCCACTATCTAAATCTAAATAAGTTGCCAAGCGATTTAATTTACCAGTGATTAGTTGAACTAAATAGCTAGCAGCTTCAGCAGCAATGCGCTGATTAATCGCTAGACTTTGAGTATTGAGTAGGGCAATTTCTGCACAAGAAATATTGGATTCAGATAATTCTTCTGGCTTTGGTTCTAATAATTCGGGATGTTGTAAACAGGGTGCTGGCAATTTAATACATCCCAATTGATGAAATTGGTAGGCATCAAGTTCTGTTGATAGGTGAGAGCCAATTAATATTTGTCCACTATTAGCATGATTGCCACAATCGAGCCACCAGAGTTCAGTTGGTATATCTCTTGTCTGCCAAGATTGATACTGAGATATAGCACGAGTAATTGACTGACGAGCGAGGGCATTATCGACACAACCAATTATGATTTTGAGTTTATTGTCTCTGTGATAGTAATCTCTGGCTATTATGTCTGGGTTAAATGAATCGGGTAAAGCTTCAATTTGAATGCCCCAACTCAAACTGTATCTTAATGCTAGAGTTTGAGCTTTATTTAAGCCAATTTCAGCATCGCAGAAGTTTTGGCGTAAAACATTTTTCTGTTCTACGAGATCGGCATCGATTAAAATCAAGGTAGTGGTTTTGCTTTGTCGCTCTAATGTTCTGGCTATTCGGCAAATACTGGGTACGAGCCAACTACCTGTTCCTCCACATCCGACCAGGTAAAATTCTATCTGTTGATATGCTGGTAAGATAATAGGCTTGGCGTTGAGAATATAGTAATCGAGAGGCATATGAGTAAGCACGATGAATGGTTTAAAAGTTCGATTAAAGCTTTTCAGAAAGACCCCAGTTGGGATATCGATCTTAAGAAGACCACTTCTAAACACATCCCCGATAGGGAGCAAAAAATGCAACCTGAAAAGAAATAGTATAAATTATTCGGTAACAAGTAAATATTATTTTGATGTCTTGTCTTATTCAAGACATAGCCACTTTTTTTATTACTTTTGTAACTCTGTTAAACTTTTTTGCATGATAGCAATTAAATTTTGTCGGTTAAATTCATCTAGAGCGGATATTTGTATGCTTTCTAATGATTTAATACATTGCTTGACTTCTCTAGTTAACTGTGGAGACTGCGCTTTACTAGGTTGAAATTGAGCAATAATTTCTTTTAATTTTTTATTAGTCTGAGTTAAAGAAAGCTCTTTCTGGATAACTTCATCAATCAAGTTGCGTCGTAGCTTTCTTGCTTTTTGTTCTGAGATATTTAGCTTTTGCGCTTTGATTTTGTTAATAGTTCTAGCCAGCGCATCTTTTAAACCGCGAGTGCGTATAGCTTCTTTAATGTCATCTGCCATCTTCAGCATAGGAAAATAATTCTGATTGACAGAAAGAGGATTAAATCCATAGTCAAGAATAATCTGACAAGTTAATCTTTCTGAGGAGGACAAATCTAATTCTTCAAGCTGTTGTTGTACACTCTGGTCGTGTTTAAGTATATTTCCTAAAACTTTTTGCTTACCCTGACGTTTGAGACGAGTAATTGCAGTATTAAGAATAGTCGGAATTTTTTCTCTTGTTAAAAAATTGTCAGTTTTAGCTTCAATCCTTTCTAACAAAGAATCAGCTAAATCGAGAGCATTAATACTTGATTTACTAATGGCAGCAATAAAAACATCATCATCAAAAGTTTCTGCATTGTAATCAATAATAATTGCTTTAATAGTTGACCAGCCTAGTAGTTTGGCTGCCTGCCAACGACATTCACCATCAAAAATTAAATAGCCTTCAAGATGTGGCGGAGAAACTAAGACTATCGGCTCTTTTTGTCCTACTTTAGCCATGCTAGATTTACGTTCTTCTACTACATAAAAAGAACTTCGAGGCTGTTTGGGGTTGGGATTTATTTGTGCTAGAAAAACATCTTCAATTCCTTTCTGTTGATAAGCTTGTTCTAACTGTTGCTTGAGTTTTTCAATTTCTTGTTGAAGAAGGGGAATTTCTCTGGCTTGCAACGCACTTCCGAAGGACTGTTCTAAATTAATTTGTCTTTTAACCATTTTTTTCTTTGACTAATTTTTTCTTTGATTGATAACATAAGGTGCTATGGCTGGTAACTTTTGAAGCATTTTTCCATCTAGTCCTTTTAATTTCGCTTGGCTCATTTTCTTAAACAGATGACCATCTTCAGTAAAGTCGTAGCAAGGTGCTGAACCTGGAGCATCAAGAAAAATAGGCGAACCCATCGCATAGGCATTTAAAAATCTTGAAGACTGACGAATTGGACTAAAACATACAGTGTTAAATTTTTGAGCAAATACAGGAAATTGATTTAAAGTATTACGCTGAATAGCTGCATTGTGGTCGTATCTACTTGGTAATATGCCGAGGATTTCTGGTGTAGATTTGAGATAGGTTTTGTATTTATATAACCATTCAAAAAGAGCATTGATATCAGAAATACATTTTTGGGTCATTTCTGCACAAATGATTAAATGAGTTGCTGCACATAGTGCCATTAGTGATAACTGACCTTGTTGGCCTGGAGCATCAATTAAAATAACATCATGAGGTAAAGGAAATTTATCTAAACATTCTCGCAAGCGAAACATACCGAAGGGATCTCCTGTTAGTTGTCTAGCTACGAACTCTAAAGAATTTCTTTCAGCTTGACAAACAACTGCTTTCTCCTTTAATGCTTCTTTCCATAACGGCAAGAAAGGATAATCTCCATTGAAGCTATCTACAAGAATTGAAGCTGTGCTAGATTCGGCATTCGACTTGGGCAAGCCACAACAATCATGAAAGGAATTTCTATTATCAAGCTCAATTAGAGCTACAGATAAACCACTTTGCACTAGTAAGTAGGCTAGATGCACCATCAGTGTTGTTTTTCCTGTTCCCGTTGAAGAGAGACTAGTAATTATAAATTTCTCTGTCATTAAGTTTGGCTGTTTTTTTATCTCTACTCTTTTGTACCCTAACGTTAGGGTATATTTATTAGAAATGAAAGAAATATTTTATGGTCTGTATTTTGCTTTAAGAATTATAAGCTAAGCTACCATGCTAGTTTGTCCAGTTTTACTTTAACTTTTTTCTAGTTTATCGTTAGAGAATCAACTATACTCTGAATTTTTGATAATTGTTTTAACAGCTTGATTAACCGACAATCTATCCCGAACGGGAACGAGGTCGGAAATAGGATATCGACAGCGAGAAGACACTTTGACTTTTTGATTCAAAAGCTGTAAACGTTCGACGATCTTGTTGTATTTTCTTGATTTACCCTGAGTATAATCTTGATTAAACGTACTACCGATAAATTTAAGCCAAGTTGATTCTATATTTGATAAGCTAACTAGCGGAGGAAAAACGTTACCCCAACAGATTCTGCCATCAGCCATGACATTAGGTAGAGGAGCATGATAAAGGCTTAAATTCGGTTCAAACAAGTTCTTCTTAACTGCCCAGACAAAATAGCTACTACCAATTCCCATCAAGATAAAACTCGGCAAAGGTATATGTAATTGCTCTTCGTTTATTTGTAGTTTGTAACGCTGTTGGTGAAAGAAACAGACAACCCAGTTACCAGAAACACAACTGCCGTGACGAATGACACTTTTGGGCAACCAATCTGTATCGGTAGGCTCGTTCTTCAAGGCACTACGTAAAACATCTGGAGTCAGGCTTTTGTAAACGTGTCTGTTACCTTCAAGGTAATGGAAAATATAATGGCGATCGATAAATAGCAGTTCGGCATCTATATTTTCCAGATTTCTCGGTGCTTTGGTCATTATTTCTCTAAGTACATCTCCAGAAATTATTGGCTTTGAGAACATTGATTCCATATCTTTAATATATGTTGAAAATTAGTATTTAAATCGGTTTCTAACCAGTCAATTAGAGAACCCGCAGCATCTAAAATTCTCTGGGCTTTGAGGTATTCTCTGTGGAGGTAAATAACATTCTCCTTTGACCAACTAATGGTCGTTCCTTCCATTCCCTCCAACCATCCGCCCTCTTCATCAAGCCAAATATTTCTGGTATTTAAATCCAGCAATCTCAAAGTTAAAGGCAGATAGCAAAGAGGTTTCTTAGCTTGAAAACAAATATGTCTGAGCTTTTTAAGATCGATACTATTAGGATGAGCAATCTCAGCTAGAGTGGGAGGAGATGATAATTCCGCTTCAAACCAATCTCTGTAACAATCTTCACCGAGGTGCTGTTGCCAATACTCTAAGTTTTGTCTACCTATCATAGACATGGGCAATAAAATTTTATCTCCTAATGCCAAATCATAATAGGACATCTCGTAATCCTCTAGCTGCCCCATACCTAAAGGGGTTACTAGAATCGAGCTAGGTTCGATAAAATAAGTTTCTTCTTCAAGAAGATAATCTAAATAATTGAGTGGGAATAAATTTTTATCGACAAGCTGAAGAAATTCAATTTCTCGCTTTGTGTATCGTGTCAAACTATTGTCTTCTTCTAAACAAGGATACACTGAAGTTTTACTTTGAGCGTATTGGTGAGGAAAAAAGTGACTGTAAAGAGATAATAATTGGTATCTTAATTCCCTTTGTTCGAGATACTCGACGGCATTACTAAGAGTAGAAAGCTCGAAACATTGATGAAGTAAATCGACTGCTTGTTCGACAGTCGTAATTTTTGGTACTGAGGTATTGGCATTCATTTACTGCAATGTAGGTAAATTATTCCTAACCAAAGAGCGTTAGCTTTCTAATATCTTAAAAAAGTTAACAATTTTTAGAGGCTAAAAAAGCGATCGATTAATATTTAAAGAGTGAGATTCTAAAAACAGTGCCGTGTTGAGTTATCAGTTAGAAAAGTATCTTTATTCTTCTTGGCAGAAAGACACACGCTTCTATATCATCGAGCTATGCCAAGATTTGTGGGGCAACTGGCTACTCAAAACCACCTGGGGTTCAGCTATTAAAAGAGATTTTGGTCGTTCAATTTCTACTATCTGTCCCAACTACGAAAGAGGTGTTGAATTGTATCAAAAAGCTCAAATACGCCGTCTGTCGCGAGGTTACGATCTTATTTCAGCTTAAATAACAATATTTATCGAGTCATGAATTTCACCTTAATCTCATAACCATCGTAAAAACCTCGTGACTGTACGAGTTCAAATTCACCTTCAAGTCTCTCAATCAAGTTGTAAGCTCTACATGGGACATTATGTTCTGGAATTGGAGCAAGAGGAATCAGGGTTTCGGGTAGTATGTCAATTACATCATTACTATCAAGCAACTTGTAGTTGTGGTCACTGCACACATGGGAAACCAGGAACAGGAGCTGTTTCTGTAGTAGAAGGTCGGAGCAGAAATTTAAAGTTGACAGAATATGTTTTGGTCGGACCAGTATTAGCGACATTCATCGCCTCATTGGGAGTGCGCTATCGGATGAGTCGTTCTAAAATTCAGGAGTTTTTAACTGATTGGGTACAAACCGAACTCAGCACGGGAACATCGACCGCTGTATCCGAGAGGTGGGAATTGCTTGTATGCCAGTAGTAGAGGAGTTAGTAGAACAACTGCAACAAGCAGATATCTTACATCTGGATGAAACTCACGCTCTACGAGAGCGGAAAACTATATTGGCTCTGGGTCGCTGTCAGCACCAAAACCGCAGTATTTCATATTGGTTCTCGGCGCAAAGAGGAATTATCTCATTTGGTCAAAGAAGCTTTTATCGGTTGGCTGGTGAGTGATGGTTATGCGACCTATCGTTCTCACCCCAAAAGACAGAGATGCGTGGCCTATCTAATTCGCAAAGCGGTCGCCATTACGGGGGCGATAAATCAAAAAGCTGCTACTATTGGACAATGGATTTTAGACGATTTGAGAGAATTAATTGCCACTATTGCCCATGGAAGTGAGGATACTCGTTTGAAGAGGAAACTTCTCGCTCGTCTCAGACGAGCCTGCCGTTTGGGTCAAAAAGCTGACCACCGAAAGTTACAAGCTTTAGCCAAAGAGATTTTTAATGACTGGGATGCGGTAGTTGCTTTTGTTCATCATCCTGAGTTACCACCGACTAATAATGAAGCGGAACGAGCATTACGTCATGCTGTGATTGCCCGACAAATTGGCTTTGGGACTCGTACCTCCGAGGGCAGTTTAGCTTATAGCTTTTTGTTGAGTACGATCGAAACTTGTCGTCTCAGGCAGATTAATCCTTGGGCTTATATTGCTTCCGTTTTAGCTAATGCTAGACTTGGTCTTAATCCTCCCCCGTTTACGGTACGGCAGTTGAACAGTTCCCTCTCTTTTTTTAGGGGGGAGTGAACGGTTACCTTTAACTCTTGTAGCTGCTAGGTGTAAACGGTTAGCAGCGCGTTTATCTTTTAATTCTTTTTCTTTACTTCGGTCTAATGATTCCATATCAGGGATAAAGCTAGAGAAGCCAACACTAAGTTTATCAGCTATTTCGGGGTTTTGTGAACAAAACTGGACAGTTTAGCGTTGTTAATTGCTCACTTGCTACGCAAACGCCATAGACTAAGAGCCAGGGACCGCATATGAGCTGCTTCTTCCCTCCCGTCCAAAGGCGGTTCAAACCCCGATGCTATCGTTACCTTTTAGTGTACCAAATAGACTATTGTATTAATGATACAGCGATCGCTCTTCCCTGAATTGTTAAGTTCGTCAGCGGTATCAGTTGCTACTCAAACCCCTTAGGCGTTATAACAGTCAGAAACTGTTATTCGATCTGGCTTTTGATTAAATTGCTCTGGAGTCAATTTAATATTCTTTATTACTCGCGTTACTATTGCAAAGTTTTCTACTACTGAGCTAGCTCTCTGAGACCCATAAAGAGCCATTTCATTTAACCTGGCATGCCGTTTAGTCTTGGATATATTCCGTGCCATTAATCAAGGCATACTCAGCACGGTTGAATTCACGACCGAGATAGCAAGCATGGTCGAACATCGAAATCAATGGGGGATTAGGTTCTTCGATGACTTTGACGCAAAGCTCTTTAGCAGTACGAGCGGAGAAAATAGTTTCTGCTACTCTGGGTTTAGATTTGCTACCACAGGCAATCACTTCTCCTGTATCGGGATCTACAGCTAAACCTTTGTCATTGATAATGTTGGTGTAGTGTTTTGCATAGATTAGCTTTGCCTCGCGGTCTAGATAGATAATGAAGTAACCATTAGGATCGAGATCGATGGGTCTTTTGGATAGCTCATCATCAATATTTTTAATTTCTGTTTTGAGGTTTGCTGCTATTTGTGAAGTCATTTTGATAGTCCTACTGTGTCTTTACCCAGATAAATTTTTTTGCTCAGAGATAATCCTAACGTGAATTTGGTTTAAGTAGAATTTGAGCGGTCAGTTCATTCGCGGTTCTAATACTGGACAAGTACTAATATTACTCAATGGACGACCAGTTAATAACCTTGGTAGTGGTGGTTTCGACCTTTCGGAAATCACTACAGATATTGTCGAAAGAGTTGAAGTCCTTCCTGGGGGAGGTTCTACCCTCTACGGTTCCGATGCAATTGGAGGGACTATCAATATTATTACTCGTCGTCCCACAGAAGATATTACCACCAAAGCTCAATTAAGATTTGGTAGCTACGATCTAAACGAACAAAGCATTCAAAATAGCGGTACACTGGGTAATGTCTCTTGGTTACTAGGGTATAACCGTACTCGCGCTAATAATAACTTTGATTTTTCTATTCCCGAAGTTGACTTTGATGAAACCAGGGAAAATGCCGATGTACTCTACAATAATCTCAATTTACAGGTCGATACGCAATTAAGCGATCGCCAAAGTTTGAGTTTTAACACTATTTATCTTGCTAAAGACCAAGGAGTTCCAGGTGGTGTAGCAATTCCACAAATTTCCCAAGCTGCATTTAACTCTCTTACCGACAACAATCGTAAGTATACCGACCAAGTTCTTGCAGATCTATCCTGGAATGCAAGATTAGGAAAAGCAGACGATTCTTTACTAACAGCTAGAGTCTATCTAGATTTTCTCAATACCCGTTTTGATAACCGTACGGGAGACATCAGCACTCAACGACAGTTTGATAATAACCAACGTTCCTTGGGTTTTCAGGTACAGCATAACTGGCAAATTGCTCGGGATCATAATCTTACCTATGGTTTTGACTACCGCAATGTCAGTGCTGAAAATATCACTCGTGACCTCGCAGATGGCACAGAAACCGAGAATTATGATGATAGCATCGGACAGGGAGCGATATTTACGAAATACCTTGTGGATGTCATTCCCAATGTACGATTAAATCTTGGATTGCGCCAAGATTTTAATACTTTAGTAAATGGTTCTGTGACTTCTCCAGCAGTAGGTGCGCGTTGGAATTTGGGAAAAACAACTACCCTTAGAGGTAACTATATTCGTAATTTCCGAGTTCCGACTCTATTTAACTTATATAGTAATTCTCCCTTTGCACAAGGAAATCCAGACTTAGAACCAGAAAGGGGTGATAGTTTTGATATCGGTATCGACCAACAGTTAGGAGATATCGGTTTAATCCGTTTTACTTTCTTCAGCAACACCATCACCGATAATATTGCTTATGATAGTGTCAACTTTACCTATGAAAATATTGGTAAAGTTCGGACTAATGGGGTAGAACTTGCTTTAAACTTGCAGTTAGTAAAAAACTTCTACTTCTTTGGTAACTATACTCTAAATGACCCGAAAATTCTTGAGAGTTCTAATCCCGCCGAAGTCGATCGGGAACTAAGATTTGCAGGTGCTGATAGTATTAATTTAGGACTTTCCTACGAAAATCCTCAAGGTTGGTACGTAGGGTTTTTAATGCATTCTTTGGGCAGTTATCCTACAAATAACACCAATACAGAATCTTTACCTGGTTACACAACCTTCGATCTTAAATTGCGAGTCCCTGTAAATCAAAGCCTAGCTTTTAATGGTAGTATAGAAAACATTTTTGACCAGAGATTTCAGTTATTCCCTGGCTTCCCCGATGCAGGTAGAATTATTCAAGCAGGTGTTAATTACGAGTTTTAGGGAATTGGTAATAGGGCATTGGGAATTGGTAATTATTAACTCCTAACTTTTTAATCTAAAATCTAAAATCCAAAACTATTAACTACTGGCGGTTCAGCCCGCAAGGCTGAACCGATGGTTGGATATTTTATATATTGGAAGTCCCTGACACGACCCTAAGATTCCTCAAACGGTTGACATTCTCGATCGCTAAGACTTTTGACGATAATGCAAGTATTATACTCAATCATACCAGTGTAACTTCCTTCTGGAGTTCCTTTTGCACCGATACCGTCAGCAATTAAGGGGTCTGGTGTAACTTCAACCCCTGCTTCTTTAGCAACTACTTCTAGTACTTTATCATTAGCCGTTAACTCTGCAAAAACAGTGGTAACACCTTTGGATTTAATTTCCTCAGAGAGTTCCTTGACCTTAGTTGCGCTGGGTTGTTCTTCTGTATTAACTCCCAATAATGTTCCTTCTACTGTTAAACCGTAGGCTCTGGCATAATAGCTCATCGCGTCATGGGTTGTAACCAACCTACGCTTGTCTTCTGGAATTAAAGCAATTTGCTGTTCGATCCAACCATCGAGTCGGTCTCAATACTTCTTGTTTAAGACCAAAATCAAGTAAAGTAAGGATGATTTTGATGAAGATAGAGATAAGGTGCAGCTCAAAGAATTCGCATTGATTAACCCTTCGGTGGAAGCAAAAGAAGTCTTCCAAGCAATTCAAACGGCGATCGCTCCAGAAGTGATCGACCAAGCATTAGAGAGAAGCGATCGCTTTGAAAAACGTCAACGAAAGTTACCAGCCAGTTTGGTAGTTTGCGATCGTTATTGCCATGAGTTTGTGGTCATCAGATTCCAT
>JBFRWK010000313.1:0-7804 GCA_051439545.1 Xenococcaceae cyanobacterium
TACTGACGATGAAAAGATTCCAGATCTTCGAGATCTAATTAGAGCTAGAGCTTCAGCCTCTGTCCCCACTTGATATCATCGATCGCCTTTTATCCCTGAGCGCCCTCAGCAGTTATTGAGCAGTTACAGTTCTTTTTCTTTTTTTTCCAATCTGATGCTAAGAGCGTATTTTAGTCATTGATGATGGTAGCAATAGTATCTAAAATACCCTGCTGACTTATTAAATAATTATCCTCAGTTCTTAAACATAGAGGAAATTAGCTAAATTGACTGCGTATGGGCTTGCGGTGACAAATAATCTAAAATCAAAAAAGGATATGTAAAGAAATATGAACAATTTTCTCCTTTTGCCAGCGAAGTTTGCCAAGAAGTGTTAAGTTGAGCGATGAGAATTTAAAGATTAGTGATTAAGTTTGTATTCAGTAACGAAGGTTTGTTCCGTTAAGTTGTATTGAGCTTTTTCTGTTTTAGTAATCTTGTCTCTCTAACCACAACACTCATTGAGAGGACAATTAGTTTATGTCAATTTATGTAGGTAATTTAGCTTACGAGATCGAGCGAGAAGATTTAAATGATGTTTTTGGCGAGTATGGAAATGTAAAGCGAATTCATATTCCCACAGATCGCGATACAGGACGTGTTCGAGGTTTTGCTTTTGTAGAATTGGAATCTGAAGACAATGAAGCTAAAGCAATTGAAATTCTCGATGGCGCAGAATGGATGGGTCGTGATATCAAGGTTAATAAAGCCAGACCTCGTGAAAATAGAAGTTCTTTTGGCGGATCTCGAAACAACCGCTTTTAAGCTTTTTCTTTAAAGTCATCGCAGAATGCGGTCAAAAATTAACGCTTCTAGAAATTACGTGGATTAGTTCTATGTTTTTTCTAGAGGCGTTTTGCTAAGTAAGTATTCAAACAGTAATTAAGGATAATGTAGGTCGTATGGGTGCGTAGAAAGCCGATCCCTACTCACTAAGCCTAGGTTATTAATTGTTTTTATTACAAACGATCGACAAGATGATTATAGGTGTAGAAGAAAGAAAAGGAATAGTTCAAAAGATAATTGAATTTTTTGTCAAACTATTCTTAAAATTATTTCATTGGCTGCAACCTCGTCGTCAATAAATTTTAGTGCGAAATGATAAGTTAGTTAGCAGTACCGATTGCTACTCGACCCCCAGTTTGAGCTATTTCGGAAAAGAGAGATTTCTACTGTAGAAATATCAGCAAACAAACTAAATTGGTACAATTAAACTAGGTGGGAGGAGCTTCGCTAAAAATTATGGTTGAGTTTTGGAGGTAATTCTTATGAACCTAGATGAATACATAACCAAATTTGAGGGGGGAGCTTTTAGCCTTCAGGAACTCGAAAAAATTGCTGAGAATCAATCGATAAATACAATTTTTCGACTTTATGGCTCTTATGGAGAGGCTAATAAAACTGGATTTTACGATGGTGATTCTCTAAGTTGGATACTTTCTTCCCTAGAGGAAGCACTGAAGTTAGCTGGGTTCGATCGGGCTGCATCTTTGCTCAAAATTGACATAAATGAATCTTTTTCCCAATTTTGGGTTCGATTCGAGCAGTTGAATCGGGGTAGTATTGTTGAGAAGAATAATAACGTAGAGAAAATTAGATTGGCAGACCCTAAACTTAACCGATCGTTAACGCATCTATAATCAATTAATTTTCTTAATTTAGATCGAGCAACATTAGCTATTGTTGATTTTGAATATTTCTCTCTAATTCAACAAAGGGAATGAGCCAAATAATATCATAGGGCTGCAAGACTAAGGTTAATTTTTGTTGTTGAACTCTCCATCCCCTTTTTCCGACTAAATCATACCAATAAGTATCGTCTGGAGTAGCACAGGTAATAGAATGAGAATTCTCTAGTCGAAGCTGAGAGAGAGGAACTTCGATTTGACAGACTTTATTAGTAACATTGGTTATGGACAAAATATGTTCTTCACACTCTGGAGCAATACGTAAAACTACAAAACATTCTGGTGAAAGCAGCAAAATTTGTTGCGATCCATTGGGATGAAAAGCACGCTGTCGAACTCTGATCTCCAAAATTCTGCCGAGATAAAGACTAAGCTGGGACAATTTGGAGTTGGGTACATTGAGTGCATCATATAGCTCAGTTTCTTGAATAATTTGGCGATTGATATCTCGTTTAGATTTGGTTCTCAAAACAGTATCTACATCGTTAGTAGTACCAATCAAACCGTGCAGGTAAATTCCTGGCACACCTCTAAGTACCAAAGCAATACTACGGGAAGCGACAAAACGCTTAATCTGAAGAGTTAGCTCTTCGTTGCTACTATCTAAGTTCAAGGCACTAAACCAGGTGGTGTTAATTTCGTAGGGTTCATCTTGACCATTTTCAGCAGTACGATAAGAAACAAAGGCACCGTGTTCCCTGGCTTGACTAATCAGGTACTGGATATCTTCTGAGGAGAGAATGTTTTTGACCCCCATTAATCCAATTCCGTCGTGAGTATCTAAAATATTGAGATAAGTTGTAGTTGCTGAAGGGAATTGTAATTCTTTAGCCCATAAGGAAAGGGCAGTCGAATCTTCGCGATAGAAAGTATGGAGAACCAGAGGCGGTAAGGCAAAATTATAGACCATTTGTGCCTCATCGTGACCATTGCCAAAATAAGAAATGTTTTGTTCGTGAGGAATGTTAGTTTCCGTAATTAGAGCAATTCCTGGAGCGACAACATTAAAAATATCGCGAAAGAGTTTAATCGTCTCGTGAGTCTGCTCCAAATTAGCACAGGGCGTTCCAGGAATTTCCCATAAATAAGTTACTGCATCCAGACGAATGAGATCGGCTCCACGTCGAATGTAGAGTAACAAGGTTTCAATGACCCACAGCAGCACCTTGGGATTGCGATAATTAAGGTCAATCTGGTCGGCAGAAAATGTTGTCCAAACCCAGACTACCCCGTCAATAGCTTGAAATTTGGTGAGGAGATCCGAGGTACGAGGGCGAACGATAATTTGCCGTTGTTGTGGAGTTAATTCTTCTGGAGAACGATAAACAGTAGCGATATCTTCATAATCGGGATTTCCATTCAGCATTTCTTGAAAAGCAATACTTTGAGATGATATGTGGTTGCACACTGCATCAAACATAAGCTGATAAGAATCGCCAATTTCTTCAAGATCTTGCCAAGAACCTAATTTGGGGTCTACGGTGCGGAAATCGGTAATTGAAAATCCATGATCGGAAGAATAAGGAAAAAAAGGAAGGATATGCAAAGTATCGATCGCTTTTTTAAATCCAGGAACTTGCGCCAAAAAGTTAGCCAAGGTGGCTAAAGGAGAGCTAGACTTACTATTAAGAAGGTCTCCATAAGTAATTAAGATTAAGTCCTCTTCCGTAAAGCGATTGGCTCGAATCAAATTTTGCTCCGCTTGGATTAGTTCTGGTGGCTTATAAGCATAGTAGACTCGCATAATCCTTTCTAATTCAGGCAGATATTGACTTGCCAAGTTTTCTCCATAAAGAAAACACAATCGCTTGAAGATTTTTTGGCGATCGAGTTCGGGAATTTCTAATAGGGGTCTAGTGTAATCTGGTTTTTGGTAGTGATGAATTCTAGTCCAATGCTTGGATTTGAGGTTTTTTTCTGTCGTTTCTGCTTGTAAGTTTATTTTCGCTCTCAACACGATCGCCCTCCAGAATTTATTTAATCTATTACCTCTCTAGATCGAGCCTAGCTTGGATATTTCGCTGTAATGCTATTTCTTAATCCTTCACAACTTTCTCAAGCTTTTTTCTTAATCTCAAAATGAAGGATTTAAGCTGGAGTTTTTACTCTGACGCTATAGAGATCGCTAGAATATCTTCTCAAATAAAGAATTTACCAATCTCCTAAAATCTTTCACCTATCCCAAAATGAATACGATTATCACCCTCATCATTAATGGCATAATCGACTCTAATAGGGCCCAAAGGCGATCGAACTCTGATTCCCAAACCATAACCAAAACCATTACCAGGTAAATCTCTTACCCTAGAAGGCTCTCCTGGAACATTATCATCAGAACCAAGGGTAGTACCATAATCAAAGAATAGCGCACCACCAACTACAGAAAAAATAGGAAAGCGATATTCTGCTGTAGCTTGTAAAAAGCTGCGTCCGCTACCCACTTCTCCATCAGCAAACCCTCTAACAGAATTACTCCCACCCAAAATAAAAGCTTCGTAAGGTGGCAAATCTCCCAATATTGTACCTGCTTGGATATTAAAAGCAAAAGCTTCTGGGCCATCGGTAAAGTTAATCAAATTAGCAGGAATATAATAACTATAGCTACCCCGTAAACGATTAAAGAGAATACTACCAGAGCCAATGGGAACAGTTTGGTCTATTCCCAATCGTAACAAAGAGCCTTGAGTAGTTTGCAGGGGACTATTACGGCGATCGCGAGTTGCACCAAAGCGAAAGATAAACAGGTCATCTTCGCCACTCTCATTAAAAGCTAGCTGTTCGCCACCATCTTCTTCTCTGGCAAAAGGAGCGGTATCTCCATCACTATCGGTAATTCGAACTCGTTGATACTGAAATCCCGTAGAAAGAGTCCAAGTAGGTCGAGAGAATGGGTCTTCCGCTAGAGGACGAGAAAAATTGATTCCCCCTCCTGTCCTAACTACGCGGGGGCTATCTCCATCATCATCATCATCGGCTGGTGGGACTTCAATATCGTTATCATCGCCGTTAAATACTAAAGAAATAGAACGGCGACGGAAACCATTAATTGTATAGGAAGTCCGATAGGGATCGCCAGCAATCCAAGGATCGGTAAAGCTAACATCAAATAATAATTCTCTTTCCCCAACTTGGAATTCTGCCCCCAAAGTTTGTCTATTTCCGCCCAAATTCTGCTGTTGATAACTAACACTACCAAATAATCCACTGGAAGAACTAATACCACCACCAAGAGCGATCGAGCCTGTATTATCTTCTACTAAATCTACGTTAACAATTACTTTACTAGGGTCACTACCTGGACTAAAAGAGAAACGAGCATCTTCAAAAATCCCCAAACCAAAAACTCGTTGTAAATCTCTTTGTGCCGTATCTCGTTTAAAAACATCTCCTGGTTCTAATTCTATTTCTCTAGTAACAATAAAATCGCGAGTATTTCCTTCGATGGGTTCATCTTCTTCATCAAAGAACCGCACATTAATATTTTCGATGACTCCTTCTGCTACGACTAAAGTCACAGTTCCGTCAGGAGATACTCGCGGAGAACCAACAACTTGAGCTAGTTCATAGCCATTATCAGAATACCACTGATTTAATTGTCTGATGCCATCTTGCAACTCCCGTAGATTGAGAATCTCTCCGTAACTATCACTAAAAGTTTCGGTAACGACTTCTGGCGGTAAAACTCTACTCTCAGCATCGGCGGGTACTGTTTCTACTGCTACTTCGTTCAAAATAGGATTGGGTTGAACTGCAAAGGTAATTCTTACCCCCAAAGGAGTATCGGCAGGTATTACCTGAACATCTTGAAAAAATCCCGTAGCGTAAACCGCATTAACATCTTCTTGGAGTTGAGAACGGGTAGTTGTTCTACCTGGTTCTGTGGCGATCGCATTATAGACAATATCTGTTATGGCTTCATCTGCTCCCACCACCAATACTTCCGCTACTAAAACCCGTGGTTCTGCTTCTGATTGAGGTTGGTTTGGTTGCGGAGTCTGATTTTCCCTCGGCTCGGCTTCTGATTCTGGAGTAGGCGGAGCGGTTTCCTCTGGTTCTGTTGTTGGTTCGGGAGAGTTTTCCTCTGGTAATTCTACTTGAGCAGTCCAAGGTACTCCGCCGTAAAACGACGGAGCTAAGCGAGACTTGCCTTTGCGGACGGAACGTCCGCAGGCTGACTCGCTCTGCTTGGACTTCGTCAGTTTATTCTGACTATTCTGGCTAAAAACTTTTTCTGGTAATAATTTTACTTGTTCTAGCTCTCGTTGCTCTGACTCTGATAATTTACTCAATTCAGTAGTTGACTTTGCTACTTCAGCTACAGTCAAATCGGCTGCTGATAAATTAGCAATTATTTCTGAAGGTTTAACCGAATTTGTTGAAGGTAATTCTTTTTTAGTCTTCCGCCGAACCCGACGGAAAACTTCTTCTGATAATAGTTGTGGTTCTGAGGTTTTTAACTTAGGTGGTTTACTCAAGTTAGAAATCTGCTCTGGCAGAGTAGAGTCAGCAGCTAAATTAACGTCCTTTGCTTGAGCTACCATGGTCATTCCCAGTATAGGTACTGTTACCAACAAACTCAGTAAAGTAGGAGACAGATAGATTTTTTTTTGTTTCACTAACACTTCCACACACCCCATAAAAGATATTGCAAGAGTATAAAACAAACTTGCACGCGATCGATTTTAACTCTAGAATTGCTCTCAAGATAAAAACTAGAGATAATGACTATTTTGCCTTAGTGATGTTCCTTTGGCGATTTTCGCTCTCGATCGAGATTAGAGGTCTTGGATAAGTCTAAAAATTGTGTTTGTCGTGTTGAATAATATCGATCTTTAAAAAACCTGAGTTTAACCAAGAGAATCAGACATACTTGATATAAATTAAATATATTGAGAAATCCCGATACTTTAAGCTTCTAACTTCATTCTGAGTCAATGGTTAATCTTAAACGTACAAAAGAAGATATTCTTACATCTGTATTCAACACTATTCATGTTAAAGGTCTGACAGGTACGGGACTGGGAGAACTGTTTCAGGTTAGTGGTGCCTCTAGCGGTAGTTTTTATAATTATTTTCGCTCCAAACAAGATTTAGGACACGCCTTAATTGACTTTGAATGGTCACAATTAAAATCGAATATTCTCGATGCTGCTATTAGACAAAGGGATAATCCGCTCGACTGTCTCTTATGGATTATCGATCGCCTAGAAGCCAAACAATTAGAATCTCCTGAATGTGCTGGTTGTATTTTAGGTAATTTTATTGTCGATCTAGCAGAACAAGACCCCTCTTTTCGGACTCATTTACAAACTATTTTCGCTCTTTGGCAAAAAGCGATCGCCGATATTTTACGTCAGGGAAAATCACAACTTAAACCCGATGTCGATCCAGATTTATTAGCAGAAGCCATTCTTACTTCTCTAGAGGGTGCAATGCTCATGGGTAAACTATACCGTAACCCCGAAAGAATTCATCGTAGTTTCGATTTAGTACGTAATTTAGTAACTCATGCGATCGAGTAAAAAATATTTGTTTAACAAAAATACATCTCCAAAAATTGTTATCTAGATAACAAAGAGTGATCCCGTATTTCTCACAAAAAGGGCGATCGCTGCTAGATATGACCTAAAACTGTTCGATTTACCTGGTCTAGATTTAACAATATTCGGTAGGTAAAATAATTTTTAAAACCTTGAAAATTAAAAATTTTTCCTGGCTCTATATTATATTCTCTACTTACTACTTACTCAGGGCTATTTCGTTCTAACGGGACTTTGACAGTTTTTACCTACCAAAAAGGGGTGAAAGCCTCACCAGACGGCGATTTAACCTCGTCGAGGTTAAATCGCCTGAAACCCAGATATATTAAGAATTTAGCTCTTTTGAGGTTAAACGATTGATATATCAGGCTTTCACCCCTTTTTGCCCCTAGTTTTTTGTCAAAGTCCCGCTAACAATAATCCACCAAGAAATGAATTTGGCGAGCGCGGGGAGAGGGACTTTTCTGAATTTAATATTTTGCTGCTAATAGTTATCTATTCTTTATTGAAGTCCCTCTTCCACCCCCGATGAGTAAG
>JBFRWK010000314.1:0-24673 GCA_051439545.1 Xenococcaceae cyanobacterium
TTTTCAATTCCATAACGTCGCTTAAATTTTTGCGGAGAAAGTTTACGAGCTTGCCAATATTTCATGCTTAATCAACAAAAAAGTAAACACTACATCATATCACAAAATATTTTTGCAAGAGTTCTAATAATGTAGATAATAAGGCAGGATTTATTTATCCAATTATTCTGGAAAATCGTCTAGAAGTAATCTTTAAGCTGCCAGGACAACCTTTAAAATACCATACCAATTTAGTCGATCGAGCTACTGTCGAGCAAACCCTGAGAGAACTTAAAAGAGCAATTCTCAGAGGTTATCCCGAACCAACAATTGCTTTATCTCAAATTGTCTACAATTGGCTCATCCAACCTTTAGAAACTTATCTAGAAAGTAATGAAGAGATAAACACTTTAGTATTTGTCTTGGATGGAGAGTTACGAAATATTCCTATGGGTGTCCTCTATGACTCCCAAAAGCAAGAGTATTTAATTCAAAAACCCTATGCTTTGGCTTTACTTCCTAGTTTTCAAGTTTTCGATTTGCAAAAACAGTCTACTCCCTTAAAAGTTTTGGGTGCGGGAATTAGCGAAGAATTGCAAGTAGAAAATAAGTCTTTTGTCGGACTAAATGTAACTGAAGAATTAGGCAATATTGAAGCTATTATACCCAGTTCTATCTTGCTCAATTCCCAATTTACTCAAGCTAATATTCAACAAAATCTAAACGAGGGAGACTTTTCTGTAGTTCATTTAGCGACTCATGGTAATTTTAGCTCTAATCCAGAAAATACATATCTCGTCGTTTATGATGCTGATACTACCAAAGGTTCGCTCTTAAAAGCCAGAGATTTGGATAAATTACTGCGTCAAAAGGGAGAACAACAACCGATAGAGTTATTAGTTTTGAGTGCTTGTGAAACAGCAGAAGGAGATACCAGAGCAACTCTCGGACTGGCAGGGCTAGCTATTCAAGCTGGAACGCGCAGTACTCTAGCCACTCTCTGGCAAGTTAGCGATCCTTCGACTGTGAAATTAATGACTAGATTTTATCAGGAATTAAGTAATCCTGGAACGAGTAAAGCGATCGCTCTCCATCGCGCCCAACAGTCTCTTTTCGACGATCCCAATTATCAAGCTCCTTATTATTGGTCGCCCTATGTACTTGTTGGTAACTGGCGTTAAACAATTCGGCTATCTCAACACTCTTCGCGAAACCCATCTACTACCGATAAAGGATTTAAACCGTAAAACTATTACAATATGTAAAGTTGTCTTTTAAGAGTGTCGGTTCGGTAACTAAGGAGTAAAAATTGTCAGTCAAACGTGTTTTAATTTGGTATCGTAACGATCTACGGGTTCACGACCATGAACCTATGTATAAAGGGTTACAAGAACAAGCTTTAATTATTCCTTTTTACTGTTTCGATCGCAGGCAATTTGGTACTACATCTTTTGGCTTTCCGAAAACTGGGAAATACCGCGCTCAATTTTTATTAGAGAGTGTTAGCGATTTACGCAATTCGCTGCAAAAACTGGGTAGTAACTTAATTATTAGAACTGGTTTACCAGAAGAAGTTATTCCCGATCTAGTTAAAGAATTGAATATTGATGCAGTTTATTACAATAAAGAAGTAACGGCAGAAGAATTAGCCGTAGAAAATAAATTAAAACAAGAATTAGCAAAGCTTAAAGTAAAAGTTGAGTCTTTCTGGGAAGCTACGCTTTATCTACCAGAAGATTTACCCTTTGACATCAAACAAATACCAGAACTATATACTAACTTTCGCAAACAAGTAGAAAAAAAATCCGCCATAGAAGAACTGATATCTACACCAGAAAAATTACCAGCTTTACCAGAAGTAGATACAGGAAATATTCCTACTTTAGCCGATTTTGATTTAGAAACTCCTGTCTTTGACGAACGAGCCGTTTTACAATTTAAAGGAGGAGAAACAGCAGCACTCGATCGTTTACAACATTATTTTTGGGAGACAGATTGTCTTAAAGAATATAAAGAAACTAGAAATGGAATGTTAGGTGCAGATTATTCTTCTAAGTTTTCTCCTTGGCTTGCTTTGGGATGTATTTCGCCTCGCTATATTTTCGATCGAGTCCAACAATACGAAGCAAAAAGAGTTAAAAATAATTCCACTTATTGGCTAATTTTTGAATTAATTTGGCGGGACTTTTTTAGGTTTATTTGTGCCAAACATGGCAATAAAATCTTTTATTTATCTGGTTTACAAGGTATCGATATTCCCTGGAAAGAAGATTGGACGAGATTCGCTCTGTGGCGAGAAGGAAAAACTGGCTATCCTTTAGTAGATGCTAATATGCGCGAACTGGCATTAACTGGTTTTATGTCTAATCGTGGTAGGCAAAATGTTGCTAGTTTCCTCACAAAAAACTTAGGTATTAATTGGCAAATGGGGGCAGAATGGTTTGAATCTTTGCTAATTGATTACGATGTTTGCAGTAATTGGGGAAATTGGAATTATACGGCAGGAGTAGGTAACGATGCTCGTGGTTTTCGCTATTTTAATATTATGAAACAAGCTAAAGATTATGACAGTAAAGGAGATTATGTCAGACATTGGTTGCCAGAATTAGCTAATATTCCTGGGAGTAAAGTACACGAACCCTGGAAATTAAATAGCGAAGAACAAAAACGCTATGGAGTTAGATTAGGTGTAGATTATCCTCGTCCAGTAGTAGACTTTTTTAAGTCGGTTAAAGCTAATGAGAAGATATACAATTCTGCTGTAGATAAATAAGTAGCGAGTAGTAAGTAAAGAGTTTTGAGGCGATCGAAAATTCGCTCTAAAAAATAGATAGGATTTGCTGGAAAACTTTGAAACATTGAGTTAAAAAAGGTTACAGAGATTCTTGCACGACGAAAAAGTTAGTTTTTGTAGGCGGAAAACCCTTAAAATTGGTAAAACCCCCTTGCACTTATAAAAGCAAGAACAAATGTATCATAAAGCTAACCAACCTGAGCTTACCCCAGAAAAATTTGAATTGCCTGTTTCTGTTAACGGGACTTAAACAAAAATTACGCCCAAACCAAGCCACAACTGGCTTTGTAAGCTGCAAATACGTTCTGATTTTGGTTGAGCCATTCTATAAAACGAAAAGACATAGCTGTACGAAAAGCTTCTAAAGCTTCAGGAAAAGTGTCTAAAGGTTTCGACGCCCAACGTCTTCTTAAACCTCCAGTAAGCTTGTGCCAAAGGATAAAAGTATAAGCGGAAAAGACTAAGATAAAATGTCGAATTAAACTTCTTTTTCCTCTAACTTGATATTCCTTTAATCCCAGCCATCCTTTGACTTCACGATAGAATACTTCTACCCAATTTCTTTGGGAATAAGTTGAGACTATCCAGCTCACGGAGTTATAATATTTGGGTTAACAAAGGAAGACTTTTTTTACCATCTATCGAAACAAGGGGGCATGGCATTAGGAGTAGTTTCTTTCATGAAAGCGATCGCCTATTTGAGTAATGCTCAACTCAGTTATTAAAAGGATTATATCTTATTTTGACTGTCAAAATTGTTTAAGTCCCGTTATTGTTGATTTTTTCGGCTACTTTTTCAGCAAATCCTAATTAGTGATTTCACCGAGATTAAAAGCGATCGATATTTTGGATTCGGTAGATTTGCACAGAGATTACCACAAAACAAACACAGTCGTTGCGGGGTAAAAAAATAGCTAAAAGCTAGTCAGTTCATAGAATAGAACAAAGGAGATTAGATACGGTAGTCTCATTTCAGAGTAAAATCTACTGCAAATCTATTTTCTCTATACTAAATGTCTAAAAAATTTCTTTTCCTTTGTCATTTGGTAACTTTATTGTGGATAAAAGCAGAATTACCAACGATCGCTAATGAAAGAGATAATATTCATAAAACAGAGGCAAACCTTCTCAAGTCAGAGATAGAAGAAGGCACTCCTTCAGTTACTTTTACTATAAGTCCTTTAATCGATCGAATGTTTACGCAACCTACAGCTAAACATCTGCGGAAAGGAGAAGTAATTTTTAATATTGATAATCGTTTGTTTTTCTTACCTGACTTAGTACCAGGGGGAATAGACGATGAAGATACGGCAATTAATTTTGGTGCTGGTTTTAGTTGGGGAATCACTGATGAATTGGAATTAACACTGCAATTTCAACGGGTAGATAGTAGTTCTCCAGCCAAGCAAGGGGATTTTATCTCAGAAAGAACAGAAGATAATGAAGCAGCGATCGAAATAAAACAAAAACTCTGGGGAAATGCTGAAGATACTCAGTCTCTGAGTGGAGTTGTTTCTGCTTCTTGGGGTACTCGTGGATTTTTATTTACCAGAGGTGGTGAAGAAACTGAAATTAATAACCGAGATATTTTTGTATCTTTGCAACTTCCCTATACTGCTACTGTAAATGAAAGATGGCAATTTACTATTTCCCCTACTGTTGCCTTTTTTAAGGATGAAAGTGCTGTCTTTTTCCATCGTACTCCCGATGATGATGATAGTTCTTTTGGCACTACTTTTGGTTTTACTGGTGCAGTTTCTTATGCTCTAAGTCCCCGATTTGCTATTTGGGGAGATGCATTTATTCCCATCACGGGTAACAATAGTATAAATCGAGATTCGGGCGAACCCGATACGGCGATCGTCTATAATGCTGGTATTCGTTATCTATTTAATCCTCGGTTGGCACTCGATCTCTATGCTTCTAATGCTCAGGGTAGTGTAAATCCTTTGGCTTTAACAGGCGATCGAGATTTTGTTTCTTTTGGTACTAATCTAATTTTTATGCCAGATTTGATTGCTGCTAACCGTCGCCAGCCAGACAGATTTTCTCCCTCAAAACAAAACGATGATCCTCCTACTCCTATCGTCAATAGTGGTTTTGCTTTCTTTGACGGAGGCACATTAGATAGCGGACAATTTTTATTTAATGTACAAGGAGGCAGTCAAGGTATTCTCACTTCTTTGCGTTATGGCTTTCTCAAAGATTTTGAAGGGGGTATTTATTTAGATTATGTCTCAGGAGAAGCAGACGAGTCGGAACAAGGATTTAGTGCCAAAGTAAGATTTTTAAATCAAGCTGAAAACGATCCTATCACTGCCAGTCTTGCCGTTACAATAGGTTTGACTAATGAGCCTTTTGCTAACTTTGATGAAAACGATCGCGATGCCTTCGATCGTCGGGACTTAGAAAAAGAAGTTCCTTTTGCTATTCCTGGCGCAGATAATGCTGATGAATCCCAAGAGTTTATTTTTACTGCCTCTGTTCCCCTCAATTATCAATTTGATAATGATGCAGCTATTTGGTTTACTCCGATTATTGGTTATGTGCAACGCTTAGGAACAGAAATTGCTGGATTTAATCTGGGTGGTTCTTTTCCTATTAACCGAGAATTGAGCGTTTTAGGTGAAGTAGGTGCAAACTTTGCTGGAGAAGGGAATGGTTTTATTGGCGATGAGTTAGATGATTTAATTCCTTGGATTGTGGGTGTTCGTTGGCAACCTCTATCTTTATTTGGGTTAGAACCTTCTCCTAATAATACTAATCCTCAATTAGAATTATATTTTACTAATCGCGTCGGTTCTTCTACTTGGCATCAACTCAGAGTAAGAGATCAAAACAAAACAGCAGTTGGATTTGGTTTAATTTTACCGTTTTAGTACTGTTCAAAAACTCACTTTCCATCAAATGTTGACTTTATATTACGCTCGTCCTTCTGTTTATTCTCGTCCCGTGTGGCTGGCATTATACTAAATCCTGTTTAGATACAGTACTTAAATTTAGATTGAGTAGCGAATAGCAAGTATCAAGTAGCAAGGTTTTGAGTGAATTTCAAGGCTTTTAGCTATAAGTATATTTTGGTAATCAGATTTAGGATTATTGGAGAAACGGGACTCTTGGCAACAAATAAGGCTCAATGATGAAGAGTTTACCAACTTTAAACGACGTTTTCGAGTATTACAAAAAATTGCCCAGAAACGTCGCCGTCAGAAACTCGATTATTTTGCTCGACAAAATCAAGAACCAAAAAATCCAGAACTTTAGTTCCTGACTGGGGTTTCAAATCGCTTGAAAGTATAATTCACTCCTGATTGACTTCCTGGTTGTACTCTGACTAAAGTTCCTTGCATATTGCGATCCCCTGAAGGTATAAATGTGACTTCGTTAGTTGCACCTTCAGCATAAAAAGAAGGATTGAGTAGAGATTGTCTTACATCTTCACGACTAGAACCTAGTTTAAAACTATCAATTAAGGCTTTAGTTGCGTCGTATGCCATAGCTGTGCGCCAATTCACATCTCCACCCCATAATTTACGAGCATTTAGAGAAAAATAACTCAGAGGGCTATCTTCTGGATACCAAGGAGCTACAGAAACCATTCCATTAACGTCTTGCCCACCTTCTTTTAGAGTCACATAGGTATTGAGTGAATGATTACCCAATAAAGTTAATCTACCTTGATTAGCTCTAGCAGTTTCGATCGCTTGATTGATTTTATAGATAGACGGTATTAATAATAAAGCATCTGCTCCATCACTGACTGCTTTCGAGGTAATCTGATATGGGTCGAAGTTAGGTGAAGCAAAGTCACATTTAGTACGAGCAATTTTTCCCCGTCGCTCGTATAACGAATAAATGAATTCTTCTTTAAAAGATTGACTAGCTGATGATTCGGAGTCACTGCAAATAGCGATATTACTTTTTTTTGCATAATCGGTAGTATACTCGGCTAACTTGTCTGCCAATTTTCTAGTGCTAGGAGTAGTGCGAAAAATATAGCTACCCATTTGAGTTAAATGTTTTGCAGCACTAGTGGGACTAATCATCACTAAACCACTCTGTTCGTAAATAGGAGCAGTAGCTATAGATACTTCACTGGCATTATGTCCGATAACACCAATAATTCTTTCATCGCGCACGAATGCATTAGCAATCTGTTTACCTATTTCTACATTGTTATCATCATTAGCAATTTGAATTTTGATAAATCTGCCGTTTATACCTCCGCTGCGGTTAACTTCTTGTTGCGCTTGAGCTACACCACGGAGAATTTCTTTAGCTACATTTAAATTACCACCGATAGGAACGCTTACCCCGATTCTTATTTCGTTTTTTTGTAAGGCTGCGATCGCATTATTTGCATAGATTAATGCTTCTGGGTCGTTTGGCTCTACTTGCAGAGAAGCAAGAAATTGGGTGTGAGCATCATTATAGTTTTCGTTAACTATAGAAGCAATTGCTGCTTTCTTAGTGGGATTCGTATCTGCACTCACTAATATTTTTTCGCCGAGGCTTAAGCGATTTTGAATATTTTGCGGTATTTTGCCAACGGAGCGAGTGCTATTCCTGTTAGCGTTTTTCTCTTCTTGCTTGACTCGATTAGGTTTAATTGCTATATTGTTTTCTTTATTACTGACCCAAAATATAAGAGGGCCGATCAGACTTAAGATAATAACATAGAAGAAAAGAACAATATTTTTCTTACTCAAGTTAATTTTTTGATCCCACATAGCTTTTTATTCTTCTTATAGACAACACCCAGTTGCTTGGGAAAAAATTTGACGAATTAAACCTACAATAATGATACTAAGACTTTAGCTAAATATAACTAAACTGCATTTATATATAACTAAACTACATTTATATAGTCTAATTCTTAAAATTTTTTATACTAGTCTAAAGATTTTCCTCAAAAAACCATTGCTATAGCAACCGTGTATTCACCATATGAGCCGAGAGCGTCCAGTCAAAAATATCCGTAATTATACGGTAACTCTTGTTGACTCTATCTTAAGCAAAAAGGCTTCAAAACGTTACCGAGCCAAAGATACAAGTATTTTCTTTTCTCTTTTTTTTTTACCGAGGGGGTTTAGTTCATTAGCTAAGAAGCGAATCCGAATAAACACTCTGCAATTGTAAATTAATTAATATTATACTATGAAATATTTTGAGGATTTAGTAATTTTTTTAACAAAATTCAAAGTTTTCGATCCTACTTCCTAAAGAATAATCCTACGTGGGTTGGATAATTTCACGTTTGGGTAAGATGCTCCCTCGATGGGGAAAAGCGATCGCGTCTTTATGCTACTTAGTAGTCCTCCAGTGCTTAGTAAGTAAGTGCCTATGTAAGTACGCAGTCGCTTTCTAGCTAACGATGGCGATCGCCAAAAATTAATAAAACCTGAGTTCGGGATAATTAAAGATAAATAGATTAACTTAAAAAGAAACTGGTTGGAAAGGAAGAATATTAAAAATTAAGGAATCGATTACACTCAAAGCAAAAGCACAAATAACTATACTCCAGATTCCCCAACGTAATCTAAAACCAGGAACGATCGAACCCGCTATTGCTAATAAGATTGCGTTAATGACTAAAGAAAATATCTCAAAGGGGACTAGCTCTGTTGATAAACCAAATTTAGCTAAAGTAGGATAAGAAATAGCATCGATAATAGCAAAAATTACTGCTGTAATAAAGCCTTTGCGGGCATCGTCTATCCTGATGCCTATAGGTAGTTTAAAAATTATTAGTAAACTCACAATCGTTACTATAAAAGCAACGAAAACTTCATGAAGATTACTCATATTTAATTGCTCCAAAGATTGACACTCATAAACATTAAAGCGAAATAAAAAAATAATTACTACCGTAAACCATAAAATTTAAAGGTAAATACAAAAAACAGAAATTAATACGATACAATATGGGTTACTTTCGTACTGCAATTTCCGCGACTACTGGCTATATTCCTGGAGAACAACCTAAACCAGGAACGAAAATTATTAAACTAAATACTAACGAAAATCCCTATCCCCCTTCTCCTCAAGCGATCGAAGTTTTACGGAATATAGATAGTGAATGGTTACGGCGTTATCCTAATGCTTATGCCCAAGATTTCCGTTTAGCAGTCAGTGAGGTTTTAAGTATGCCTACAGATTGGATTATTGTAGGTAATGGTAGTGATGAATTGCTGAATCTCATCATTCGGGCTTGTGCAGAAGGTAGCGATCGACCTATTGTTTATCCAATGCCTACTTATGTTTTGTATCGTACTTTAGCCACCCTGCAACCAGCGGTGGCGATCGAAATAAACTATCCTTCAGATTTTCATCTGCCGATAGATAAACTTGTTGCTGCTGGGGGTGCAGTCACTTTTATTGCTTCTCCTAATAGTCCTTCTGGTCATATTATCCCTTTGGATGATTTACGAGAATTAGCCCAAAGACTTTCTGGTGTATTAGTTATTGATGAAGCTTATGTAGATTTTGCCGAATATTCAGCCTTGAGTTTAGTAAATGAATTTCCCAATGTTATTATTTTAAGAACTTTATCTAAAGGTTATTCTCTGGCAGGGTTACGCTTGGGGTTTGCCATCGCCAATCCTGAGTTATTATCTGGTTTATTTAAAGTTAAAGATAGTTATAACATCGATGCGATCGCTAATTTAGTAGGTGCAGCAGCTATTAGAGATATAGACTATAAAAATGAATGTGCTGAAAAAGTAAAATCCTCAAGAGCCAAACTGGCGATCGCTTTAAAAAACTTAGGCTTTACTGTTTTACCTTCTCACGGAAATTTTTTGTTAGCAACTCCACCAACAGGTAATGCAGAGCATATCTATCTTAAATTAAAAGAACGGGGTATTTTAGTGCGATACTTTAAACAACCTGGTTTGGAAGATAAGTTACGCATTAGCATCGGCACTGAACCACAAAATAAAACTTTATTATTAGCGTTAACAGAGTTTATTAGTGTCTAAAACTTTAGAAATTTATCTCAATCTCGCAGAAACTGTAGCTACATCGTAGGATTGTAAGTAATTCCACTTGATTAAACGTTAAATGGTTAGGCAAGGCAAAAGGCAAAAGGCAACATAGAGTTTTAATCATTTACAGATTTTTAGTTTAATTAGGTTGACCTACTTATGTTTTAAACAATAGACCTATGCTCATAAACCAAAAATCTCGGTTGTGTTAGCGTTACAGCTATTACCTTTTTGCTCCGCTACTAAATGTCTGAGGAGACATCAGAAGCTCTCGGTGCGCTTTGAGTTGTGGTTAATCGAGGTGACTTGTTAATTTATTTTTATGAAAAAAATTTACTTTTGCCCATAGTAATAATGATAGTATGAACGAGGAAGCGAAATCAGTTATGAGCAAAAAATAGGTTTTAACCTGACATATATCTCTAATTAATAGAAATAAAGCTATGGTTACCCGCTTTCTATCTTCTCTTCTCTTTATAGCTGCTGTTAACACGGGAATAGTTCAAGCGCAGGTAGTTCCCGATGGTACACTACCCACAGTAGTCGAGCAATTAGAGAACATGAGAAAAATTACTGGTGGAGAAAGGGTAGGTAATAACCTCTTTCACAGCTTTGAAGAGTTTTCTATACCAGAAGGAATCGAAGCGATATTTGAAAATGGACTCGATATCGAAAATATCTTTACCCGCATTACAGGAAGTGATATTTCAGTAATAGATGGACTTCTTAAAACCGCAGGAGGAGCTAACTTTTTTTTAATTAATCCCAATGGTATTGTGTTTGGGGAGAATGCCCAACTAGATGTTGGTGGTTCGTTTATCGCTACTACTGCAAATAGGATTGAGTTTGCCGATGGTACTAACTGGAACGCTAGGGGAGATGAACCAAAAGTTACTCTAACTATCAGTGTGCCAATTGGTCTTAGGCTGGATGGTAATAATGGCAGTATTACTGTTAATGGTAGTGGCAATCAGATTACTCGCGATTCTTTCTTTTCCCCTTTAGCAACAAATAGTAATTCAAGTAGATTACAAGTACAGTCGGGGAAAACCCTTGCCCTTGTAGGTGGCGATCTAACGATTCAAGGGGGTGCGATTGTGGCGGAATCTGGACAAGTTGAGTTAGCAAGTGTTGACTCTGGTACAGTAGATTTAGATATATCTCAAGATAGATTGAGCTTCTCTTATAAGAATATCTCTAGTTTTAATAATATTCAGTTATTGGAGCAAGCTTTAGTCGATGCAAGTGGTACGATAAATGGTCTAATTCAAGTCACTGGTGCAGATGTAGAGCTAAAAGATGGTTCGGTAATTTTAATGCAGAATGCTGGAACATCAACACCTGGAATTATTAGAATTAAAGCCTCTGATTCTTTAATTTTACAAGGAGAATCTTCAGAAAGAATTTCTAGTAGTATAACTACAGAGGCTCTTAGCTCTGGAAATGCACCAGATATTCAGATTTCTGCAAATAACTCGCTCTTAAGAGATGGAGGTTCGATCGCTACTGGAACTTTTGATATTGGTAAAAGCGGGAATATAGATATAGATATCGATCGAGCGCTAACACTAGATAGAACCCCTGAGGGAATCAATAATGGCAGTTTTAGAAGTTTTATAGCTACTTTCACTGTCGCAGATGGAAACGTAGGAACAATTTCCGTAGCAGCACAAAAACTCATAGCTGAAAGAGGAGCATCAATTCAATCTGCAACCTATGGAAAGGGAAACGCAGGAGATATAAATCTTAATACTCGTTTTGTCGAGTTAAATGGGACAACAGAACAGGATGCTCTTTTCACCTTTATTAATTCTGGAGCGTTTAGTACTGGGAATGCAGGCAACGTAACTATTAATACAGAGACACTAAGACTGATAAATGGATCGGCTGTCAGTAGTGATTCGATCGCCGATGGCAACTCAGGGAATGTTGTCGTCAATGCCTCAGATTTTATAGAAGTAAATGGTATCGATTCAAATACTGGAACTCCAAGTGCTTTGACTTCCTCTGTAACGGTAGAAGAAGACGAAGCCTTTCAATCTTCATCAATTCCATCTGGCAACGCAGGAAATGTTTCTATTGATACTCCGACTTTAAATGTTTCTCAAGGGGGAACAGTTAGAGTCACAAATCAAGGTTCAGGGAATGCAGGAACACTTTCTATTAATGCCGATAATCTAAATCTAGACGAAGCTGGAAGAATAACTGCTGCTGCATCTTCGGGAATAGGTGGAGATATTATTCTCAAGACTCAAAACCTAAATATTGCTAACGATAGCCAAATCACGGCTACCGCTGGTAGTGATGGAGATGGAGGCAATATTACCATCAACACCACTAATTTAACCGCAAAAAAAAACAACCAAATAACAGCTAGTGCCAACTCAGGAGACGGAGGAAACATTATTCTCAATGCAGACTCTGTCTCCCTTAACGAGCAAGACGAGATCTCTGCTGCATCCATTTCAGGAGATGGAGGCAATATTAACATTAACACCGATATTTTAACCGCTCTCGAACAGAGTAAAATTACAGCCAATGCCGTTACTGGAGATGGGGGTAATATTACAATTAATACTCGTGGTTATTTTGTCTCGGAAGATTCTGTAGTTTCTGCGTCATCCCAATTCGGTCAGACAGGAACAATTAACATTAACAGTCCAGAAAATAATTTCCAACAATACTTAGAAGACTCAGAAGTAGAGATAGCCATTATCCCTGATTTTTTTATACCCCGTTGTGCCAACCCAGACAGGGCATATCTAACACTCTTTCCTGGGGACGTTTTACGAGAAAGTCCAGATAATTATTATAGTTATCCCAGTCAAACCGATACAGACGTAGTTTTAGAAGAGCCAGAATACCAAGAAAAATTAGACAGAATAGTACAAAGATATCTAGAGAGGCTAGAATCAGAACCAGAACCAGAACCAGAAATAGAACCAGAAATAGAACCAGAACCAAAACGGACATCTCAAGCGGATGAGGAAACACGGCGGTCACAAGGTGCGGAGGACACCTCCGCACACGCCACCTCCTCATCCGACGTGTCCTCATCTGGTTTAATTTGGCAACCAGGCGACCCAATGATTAATGCCACAGAAATAGTTGAAACAGAAGATGGTGAAGTTTTTCTTGTGCCACCAGCAGAAAAACAAGAATTTTTGCGACTGTTACGATGCGGTCAAAGTGTAAATTAGTATACATTATTCCCCCAAGGGCGATCGCCTAGGTGATAAGACGATTATTATTATTGAAGAGCGAGATGATAATGAAGTTGGGGAAATTTTTAAGGTAACTCCTAAAAGCGATCGAGATGAATTTGTTATCGATAATCCTCTATTTTTTTAAGCTCCTAAAATCAAAGAAAATAATGACCCGATTAGTAGTAAGTTTTTAGAAGAAGGAAAAAACTTAAGAAGCAACTTATTGTTAACTCATCGCTTTAGGTGTTGCTTCTTCAATCAGAAAGGGGAGAATTAGGGATGGCGGAAATTATTGAGTTCAAACTACATCGCCCATCGATCGTTAAATCTAAGCTTACTGCTGGGCTAACATTATGTATAGCTCTGCTCTCTGTTTCCTTTGCCCCCATTTTTATTCGCTTTAGTGAAACAGATTTGGGAGCCAATGGGACGGTGTTTAACCGTTTATTAATTTTTGCTTTAGTTTTTGGCACTGGTCGCTTCATTAGTCAGAGATTGACGGCAAATGCATCCAGCAGTGAAGAAGTTAAGGGACAAGAAGAACCCCTAACTTGGCAACAGTGGCTGCTATTATTGGCTGTAGGTCTGAGTTCGATTACTACCTTAGGATTATGGGCGATTTCCCTCGAATATACCAGTGTGGCTAAATCTATGCTATTAAACAATTTAACTCCTGTCTTTACCAGTTTAGGAGCTTGGTTATGTTTGGGAAAACGCTTTGATGAGAAGTTTTTGCTGGGAATGAGTATTGCTTTAACAGGTGCTTTGGCACTGGGATTAGAAGATTTGCAGGGGAGTGAGGAGCATTTAGTTGGGGATATTTATGCCCTGTTATCCGCAGTATTTTTAGGCATTTACTTTTTAATCGTCGAACAATTACGCCATCGCTTTAGTGCCACGACAATATTGCTTTGGCGATGCACCATTGGTAGTCTGCTTCTCTTGCCGATTGTGTTGATGAGGGAAGGTCAACTCTTCCCTACTAGCTTACCCTGTTGGTTAGCAGTTATGGGACTGGGTCTAATTTCGGAAGGATTAGGACAAAGGTTAATAGCCGATTGTATGGAGCAACTCTCTTCTAGTTTTATCGCTTTATTTTTGCTCCTAGAACCAATTATCAGTGCCATGTTAGCTTGGCTCATTTGGTCTGAAAGTTTAAGTTTAACTACTTGGGTAGGATTCGCTGTCATTCTCACGGGAATTTACTTGGCTCAATCTAGTAGTTCTGCTATCCAAGATCTAGATAACCACATTTAAAAAGCTTTTAGCTTTTGGCTAATGGCGGGTATCTAAGAGCTAACGGCTAATACTCAGATCTTACATCAGTACAAGAATACTTAATTTTTCGGGGTAGTCCGTAGACGAAAGAGGGTATAAGTCAATAAATAAAAGCTAAAAAAATCATAATTGAGGAAAAAAAAGCTTTTATATCTTTAATTCTACTTATAACTAATTATTAATCCTCCTGCGGACTGACATCACGCCTTTGACTCAACCAAGAGTTAATTTCCAGGTCCAAGATCTCAGTAATAGCTAGTTGACGTTGGGCTGTGAAGAATAAGGAAAGAACTTTTAATACCAAAAAGAAGACAAAAAGAGTATTTAGCCTGGGATCTCGTTCAAAATGATCGGCCCTGGTAGTCATGTCAGGGTTTTTGCTGTATTAATATTTATTTAACTAGATTTTTTTCGTAAATTTGCATTCTATTGGTTTAATATTAATTTAGAAATAATCATCATGAAATAATCTCTCATAGTAGCTAGGTTAAGAAGTTACCACAGAATGCGGTGACCTGTTGCTGAGTCTCTGTTGAATTAGAGCAGAAGGAAAAGTCAGAAAGAATTTTTATGGCTCGATTGGGTGTGGGAGTTGAGTTGATTTACTATTATCTCCTGCTCTCAACAGTAAATTGGCTCGAAGCGTTAGTTTACAACTATTAGATTAACCGGCCTCAAACAGCTATTTCTGACACTAGTTTAATTTGAGGGAGAGTCATCATGCTAAGAAGGTCTAACCTAATGATGGGTGCAGCTTTCTTATTAAGTACACATCTATTATTCCAGAAAACAAAATGAACCATTCTCTGCCATTGTTAATTCCTTTAATTAGTACCATCTATCTTTCGAGTATCTACATGATGCTTTGGTTTTGCCAACCTCAATACTTCAAAAATTTACTCAATTTCGCCCGAAAAAACTATTTCGTCATTAGAGGTCTTAATAAATAAAAAACACGATAGTCTCAATTTCACTTGACCTTCAGGCTTGATATTCGGTCAAATATCATTGAGAATAGCAAAAAGCTAAAGTGTTTTTTACTCTGATTCATTAGATATATCTCACGATATTCTAGTCTGGTAAAAAATTGGGTAAGATGGTTGAGTCTGATTAGAACTTAGACTTAACTTAAATAAAGCTATGTCCAAAAAATCTTGCTCCGACTTGTATCCGCACAGCGATGGCGAAGCATAAGGACGTTAGCTTTCTCGTCGGGAAAGCTAAGTTTTGATGGACTCGACCTAGGCAATTCTTTTTTTCAAGAAGTAGATTTTGTTATTTTATGGCAAGATAGCTTAGAAAAGAATTGCGAAGAGAATTCTCAAGTTAGAAGAAAAAAGCAATTTCTTTGATTAACAAGAGTTCAATAAGAAAAAAAATGCCCAGTAAAAAAATTAGAGTAACAGAGTATACCGTAAGAGCGCACGAAAGAACAATGAGGACGAGAGTTTATAAGTTCGTCTGTCATCATTGTTTAGAATCAGTAGAAAGAGAAACCTATGCAGTCAGCTGTCCCAAGTACGGGAATCAGTGTAATGGAGTCGAAAAAAAATGTAAACGTTTTCAAAAATAGTTGAAAAGGAAGAGACAAGAAAGAATGTGGCAACCAACACCACCACCAGAAGCACCTCAAGATGCAGAGAAATTGTTGTTAGAACTAGCTCACTATTATCAAGAGTTAGTGGAATATCATCAACAGGCTGCACGAGAAGCATATCTCCGCTTATCTCAAGTTTCCGCTTTAATCGGCGAACCAAAGATAATGTCGGTAGAATCAGTCAATCTCAATGAATTAATACCGACTGAGTCTCCCAGACTAAAGGGAAGTGAAACAGTGGTTTCGACTATGGCAACACCGTCTTCCCCCAACAAAAGCTTATTATCTTCTTTGTTTGAGAAAGAAAAACAACCAGAGATAGCTGAAAAATCGATCGATACCATAAGAGAAAATTTGATTGACAGTATCTTGACGTTATTGAAGTCAAATAAAGGAAAAATTCTGCATACCTCCTATATAGAGCGTGAACTTAGCCGAACAGAAACCACTCTCGATCGAGACTTGAGAGAAATACTTATTCAAGGAGAAAAAGAGAAATTATGGGCATCAGTACCAGATTCCCCTGGATGTTGGACTCTCGACTTAAAGGAGATTCCCGATTTAGCAGTTAAGTCTAAAAGCCAGAAAAAGAAAAAGAGACACAGAAAAAAACCATTACTCCAAAAAGGAAAAATGAAGCAATATTCTAGCCTCACAGAAGCAGTATCAGATTGTTTGCAACAAAGCTATCCAGAAGTTTGTAGTAGTAGTACCATTAGCCAATGGTTATACCCCAAAGAACTATCGCTAGCAGAAAGCAAAAATGTGCGAGAGGCGATTAATAAAGTATTGAGCAGGGGAGAGGGAGATTTGTGGAAGAGAGTATCCGTGGGTAAATATATTTGGAAAGAGAAAATGTAGTATTTGACCAAATTAATTTTGACAGGTACGTAGTCTCCCTAACTCTCTATTTCCCTAATTCCCTATATCTCTCCAACCTATCAGAACTTTTTTGGTGGATTAGTAGTGATTGCGGTGGTTGCGATCCTGGTTTTTAAGTCATGAAAAAAAGGAGTGATGACAATGTGTGATTCTATGGTAGCTCTACCAGATGTTACTAAAGAAGGAGATCTAATCTTCGCCAAAAATAGCGATCGACCCGCAGGAGAAATTCAAGATGCGGTCAGTATTCCCCCTCGAACTTATGAGGCTGGAGTTTCTCTTGAATGCACCTATATCACAATTCCTCAAGCCAAACATACCTTAGCCGTAATTATTTCCCAACCTAGGTGGATGTGGGGTGCAGAAATGGGAGCAAACGAATGTGGTGTTGTCATCGGTAATGAAGCTGTCTGGACAACAGAACCCACTCACAGCAGTGGTTTACTGGGTATGGATTTAGTTCGGTTGGGTTTGGAAAGAGGTCGTAGCGCGTTCTCCGCTTTGAAGATTATTGTCGAGTTGATGTCGAAGTACGGACAGGGAGGCAACTGCGCGGAACATTTTCAGATGAACTATCACAATTCTTTTTTAATTGCCGATAGGGAAGAAGCATGGGTACTGGAAACAGCCGATAAATATTGGGTTGCCGAACGATTAACTAGCGGTACGAGGTCGATTTCTAACAATCTCAGTATTAGAGATGCTGGTACTATTCGTCACCCTGAAGTAGTCGAGTATGCAGTAAACGAGGGATTGTGTAAGAGTGAAGCAGACTTTGATTTTGCTTCGTACTTTAGCAGTAGTGAAGTTAGTGACGTGCCATCTCCCAATTCTAGGGAAGGTAGAGTCAGGCAATTGTGTCAGTTGAATCGAGGGAAGTTTTCAGTAGAGACAGCCAAGTCAATTCTCAGAGATCATCAAGGTAATGTTTGTATGCATGGAGAATTTGTTAGTGCGGGCAGTCAAATATCTTCTCTATCGAAAGCAGGAGACAAACACTGGTTTATCGATCGACCATATCCCTGTCTTACCGATTACAAACAAGTGTCTTTCTCCCAGACACCAGGAAAAACACTCTCGTGCTAATTCGATTTCAAATCAAACCAATGACATCTTTGTGAAAGGGGACAGATTAAACATTTAGGATTTCTGGCAGTACAGATTAATGCGCCAAAGTCCAGTAAAGTTAAATTCCAATGTCCGATCTGGGTAGCTGGTGCAATAGTTTCGGCTGCATTCCATAAAATCTTACAGCGAGATTTGACCCTTCCTCCTTCGATCCCGAAAAATCTTTCAATAATACGGGCGACATTAGTATCGATTATGGCTGCTGGCTGGTTAAATGCCTGAGAGAGTATGGCTCTTGCCGTATACTTGCCGATGCCTGGAAGTTTGAGTAATTCGGTTTCCGATTCGGGTATTTTCCCCCCGTACTTCTCGATAATAATCCTGGCAGTTTCCGACAGTCTTTCCGCTCTGAACAATAGCCCTAAAGGTTGCAATAATGTTTCTATCTCATCGACGGGAGCAGTTGCTAGTCTATCTAGAGTTGGATATCGAGTCAAGAAAGTTTCGTAGACAGAAACTACCGTATCCGCGTCGGTTCTTTGGAGTAAGAATTCGGCAACTAGAATAAAGTAGGGATTTTTGGTTTTCCGCCAGGGATAGTTTCTTAGATTTTGTTCTGCCCAAGCTAAAAGTCGATCTTCAAACCATTGGCTCTTTTCTTGAGATTCCCTCATTTTGTTATTTTATAGTGCGCTCCGCGTAGCGGATCTGGCTTCGCCAGCCCGCGCAGTGGCACAGCGAAGCCCGATCGCAGTTTTCGCTCTTATGCAAAAGTTGTAATAGCCTACAAACAAAAATTATCGTGAATATTTTCAATGAAAAAACGAGATAAACTACTCAAATTACCCGATTTTGATACCCAAGTTTGGATTTTGGCTGCGGGAAGATTATTATCCCAAATTGGTTCGGGATTTACTCTTTTTTATGCACCGATCTTTTTTGTCAATCAAGTTGGTTTATCTGCGGTTTTAGTGGGAATTGGTTTGGGTAGCGGTTCGGTTTCGGGGGTTATTGGGCGTTTTTTGGGAGGACAATGGTCGGACTCGCCCAATTGGGGGCGTAAACGCACTTTACTCATTTCTGCTGCTGTTTCTGCTGTGGCGGATATATTTTTAACTTTAACTTATAATTTCCCTACCTTGGTTTTAGGTAATCTGTTGATGGGTTTGGGTATTGGTTTATACTGGCCTGCTACGGAAGCTGCCATAGTCGATCTGACTACAGTCAAGCAAAGAAACGAAGCTTTTGCCATTACTCGTCTAGCTGATAGTTTGGGTTTGGGGTTAGGAGTAGTCTTAGGCGGTGCATTAATTTCTGTTTCGGGTAATTATCGAGCCTTATTTGTTATCGATGGTATTTCTTTTGTTATCTTTTTTGGGCTAATTTATTCAGCCATCGCCGAAACTAATAAGCTTACTCAATCTTCATCTCAAGCTTATCAGGGTTGGTTAGTTGCCCTGCGCGATCGAGCTTTAATGATTTTTATTGTAGTTAATATTCTCTTTACTACCTATCTATCTCAAATCCAAACTACAATGCCGTTGTATTTAAAAAACTTTGTCTCTACAACAGGTTTTGATGAAAAAACGATTAGTATCTTATTTAGTTGGCACATTGCTTTTGCTGCAATATGTCAATTACCGATAGCTAGTTGGCTAAATCGTTTTACTCGCATTCAAGCTTTAACCTTTTCTCTGATTATGTGGGGAGGGGGATTTATTTTAGTTTGGCTAACAGGTATTTTAAATAGTAATGCTTTGATTTGGACTGCATTGGCTTTGGGGGTAATGTCGATCGCTATGGTTGCTTATACTCCCTCTGCCTCTGCAATAGTCGCCGATTTAGCCCCAGAATCTTTACGAGGAGTCTACTTATCTCTTAATTCTCAATGTTGGGCTATAGGTTATTTTATCGGCCCTATTTTAGGCGGTTGGGCATTAGATCGATCGGCTACTATTGCCCATAGTTTCTGGTTAGTTTTTGCTGTCAGTATTGTTATAGGTATTTTAATTTTGCAATATCTGAACGGTATTTTAGAAAATAAATAGCTAGATGTAGCTCAATGGAATGTTATCGTACCTATACAACGTGAATTCGATGACTACAAAATTAATCTGCGAAGCTAAGGCGTGATGTCAGTCCGCAGTCCGCAGGAGGATAGATTTTTCGTCATCACAATGAATAAAATTCAGCCTTATTTTTAAGAAAAGTATCAAAAAAGTTTGTCGTCGAACGGACGTTATACAAGAATTCTCTTGAATTCTCAACCTTCGCAATGCTCGCACCAAATTCTGAGATAGTTTTTTTCAATCTTCACTTCATCAGGCTGATGTTCGCCTACAAATTCTAAAATTGAGAGAAGAAATTGTTTATCAAAGTTTTTGTCCGCTCTGATTTCTATTCCATTAACTGATACTGGATAATCGTCTAAATTGGGAGATAGGGCATAACCTAAGTAGTAGATTGGTAATGAAAAATTCTGAGCGAGTAAAGTTTCTCCAAAGGTAAGGAATTCTTGGAGAGTATGACTCCTAGCTAACAGCTAATCCAAGAAAATCCTTAACTCAATAGGTGTTATTTAGAGGTGATTTCTTTTAACAGCTTTAAGCTTTAAGCTTTAAGCTCGCTTGCCTGACGGACATCTCAAGCGGGTGAGCTTGGCTCACCCGACGTGTCCTCTTCTATGCGAATAAAAAAGCTTATAGCTAACAGCTTATGGCTCGATCGCTAATCGCGAAGCGATTTTAATTGACTTGAACCCTTAAATAGATAATTTAAGAGAATTTAGATATCTCAGTCTGTACTGAAGCGGACATAGGGAAAAATCTGGCTTAGCGATCGCGTTATTGCCATAAATTAAATTTAGGGGCTTGGGGACTCAGTTATTGTATTCAGCTTGCAGAGCATCAGCCTCGATTCGCATTGCCGTTCCCTCAATCTGAACCACAGTTTGGCTATTTAACATTCCATTACCCAAAAATTGCAGCGTAGCGACTATAGTATGAGCTATTCAACAAAAATACTGGCTGCTGTTTCCCCATCTAAGGCTGTACGAGTATGTCCGATTTTAATGATGTAAGAGGGAAAACGTTGCTCTAAAATTAAGCTGCTACCAGGCACGATCCCCAATGCCATCAGTTTTCGCAGGATGTTGCTTTCTTCTGTTCTTACATGAACTATAGTTTGAGGTTGACCGATTTTTATTTTTGATAAGGCATTCATAAGTTTACTCCTAATACAGTTAAACCAAAGTTGACGCAATAGCCGATGAGAAAAGCAAAGGGAACGATAAATAACACCATGAGTATGGTAGTTTTGATCCCCCGTTCCTTAATCAGCATTTGTAATTGAGCAATACAAGGCAAAAATAAAGTCAAGACGATCGCTGCTACTACTAATTGATTGCCAGTTAAATTACCTTGCTGCTGAATATCAAATAATCCTGCTGCCCCATAATCGCGACGGAAAAATCCATAAAGAAAAATGGGTGCAGTTTCTGGAGGCATTCCTATGGCAGTTACTAACGGTTTAATTCCGTTGATAACTAGCTCGAATAAACCTGTCAGTCTTCCCAACCAGATAAAGACTGATGCCCAAATAAACAAGGGTAATATTTCCCAAAAATACCATTTCATCCGTACCCAAGTTTTAGTCAAAATATTTCTTATTTTAGGTAAGCGTAGGGGGGGGATTTCCATGTAAAATCCTCCTGATGTCCCTGGTAGTAGTTTGGCAGTTAGATAACCTACTACTAAAAAAATTGCAGTAATCAATCCACCCCAAACTAGTAAGGCTGCTGGTTTTTGGGCTAAGAGTCCTAAAATAACTCCCCACTGTGCTGCACAGGGAACGGCTAGAGAGAGTAAAAAGGCTGCAATTATTCTCTCCCGTTTGGTTTCTAGGGTACGAGTAACCATAGTTGCCATGGTGTCACAACCTAACCCTAACACCATAGGAATAACAGCGCGTCCAGATAGTCCGATGGATTTGAAGAGACGATCTAACATTAAAGACATTCTGGGAAGATAACCACTGTCTTCTAGGAAAGAAAACATTAAGAAGTAAGTAGCGACTACGGGTAAGACGATCGCGACAGCATAACGAATACCTAAAGTAATGATGCCATAGTCATTGGCAATTAAATCTTGAAGCGGTTGCCAGGGGATAATTTGGGCTACAACTCCATTGACTATAGGATTGATTTGCCCTTCAAAAAAGCCCTCAATGCGATCGACTAATTCTCCCGCACCAAATTCACCGACGAATTTGTAAACTCCAAAGTAGAGAATAGCTACTAAGATGGGAAATCCAGTAAGGGGATTAACGGTGAGACGATGTAGTGTTTCGGTTAGAGAAGTTTGAGTCGTTTTGGTTTTTTGTAAGCCAAGATTTTCCAGCTTACGAGCCTGTTTTTGTCTGGTTTGGGCGATCGCTAAATTGACGGGATATTCCAGTTTATTTTGGGCAATAGTATAGATAATTTCTACTTCTCGACAATGTTCGCTATCTTGTTGGAGAGAATCCCATAATACGGGGTCTTTTTGTAAAAGTAAGATGGCAAGACTACGAGAAGAAAGAGCATAATCTCTAAATAAATTACTTTTTCCCCAATTATCTAACCATTTTTCTAGAGAGGCGATCGCCTCTTCAATCGGTTTTTGATATACAACTTGGCTAGTCATTTTAGAACCTCAACTAAACGGAAATTGCCAATGGCTTTTTTGGTAAAGGTTTGGCGTTTTTATATTTTTTGTTTGAATGAGGGGCAGTCGGGCATCGATCAGAATTCATAGTAATTATTTCGAGCGATATTTGAGTTTTCAGCGATTTTGTTTCTTTTGTAGTGAAGTTACTTTTAAAGCAAGTGTCCTATTTAAATTGTTCAAATTTTAGGCTTTGAAATCTTGGCACAATATTTTTTAGTTTAAGTGCCATAATTTATGCCTCCTTGCGTGTTTATAGTAATTTCCTATCGGAGCATTATTTATTGCAAATAATTCCTAAGTAAATTGTCTTACCAGAGGTGGGAAAAGATAAAAAGTTTTATAAATACTTAACATTGCAGTGCCACTCCACGTCGCCGTAAGAGATGCGCTAGCAAAAGACCGCACACTTTGGAAATCACTTTCAGAGAAAGGAGCGAGAATAGGGCTAAACTTAAATTTATCTTAGTGACGAGTAAACTATTTTTGTCAAAATGCGATTTTCTTTTAGGCGTTCATGAATATTTTTAGGTCGATTAAACTAAAAACATGGATATTAACGGCTTTTGTTAGTATCCTTTCTATATCTCTGGGTTATTTTGTCTCTCCTGGTGCTTTAAGCTTTTCTTCTCCCCAAACCAAAGTTTTTGAGGAAGTATGGGAGACAGTAAATGAAAACTTTTTCGATCCTGAATTTAACGGAGTAGACTGGCAAGCAATGCGATCGCGCTATGCACCTCTGGCAGCTAAAACTCATTCTCCTGAGGAATTGGCGGTAGTAGTCAATCAGATGCTAGGGGAGTTGAATACTTCTCATACCCATTTTTATACTCAAGCCGAACCAGCTTACTATCAAATTGCAGGAATTTTTCGGCGATATTTACAAAAAGACCTCAAACCATTTTTAGCTGATGAAAAGCTGGAATATACGGGAATTGGAATCTATACAGAGAAAATTGACGGTAATACCTTTATTAAAGCCATTTTAAATGGTTCTCCTGCCGAAAAAGCAGGATTAGCCCTAGGCGATCGCCTTTTGACTGTAGATAATAAACCTTTTACACCTATTGAATCTTTCACTGGTAAAGCTAACCAGGAAGTACAAATTAAAATTCAACGTCAGCCTAATTCTGCCCCTAGGTCGATCGCAGTAGTCCCCAAAGTTTATAATCCAGCTACCATGTTTCTCGATACGATGAAATCCAGTGTAGAAGTTATCGAGAAAGAAGACAAAAAAATCGGCTATATTCATATTTGGTCATATGCCGATCCTGCCTATCAAGAACAATTAGAAGAAGAATTAATTTACGATCGCCTTAAAGATGCAGATGGTTTAGTTTGGGATTTGCGGGATGGTTGGGGAGGCGCAACCCCAGATTATTTGAATATTTTTACTGCACCGACACCAACAATAACCAGTATTTTCCGCGATGGCGTTAAAAGGGAAACAAAACAGCAATGGACAAAACCAGTAGTCATGTTAGTTAATGGTGGATCGCGGAGTGGCAAAGAAATTCTTGCCTATGGTTTTCGTAAATATAATATCGGTAAAATCGTCGGTAGCCAAACCGCAGGGGCAGTAGTAGCGGGTAGTCCTTTTATTATGCCCGATGGTAGTTTACTTTATCTTGCCGTTGCCGATGTTTTGGTAGATGGAGAAAGATTAGAAGGTAACGCTATTATTCCCGATATAGAAGTTGGTTTACCCATTCCCTATGCAGGCGGAATCGATCTTCAAAAAGAAAAGGCGATCGATGTAGTGTTACAAGAGTTATCAAATTAGTAAACCCTAAATTTCTTGCATAAATCGTAAATCTCGATCGTGTTAGCTATCAGCTTTCAGTTTACAGCTTTCAGCCCCGAGAGAAATATTGGACAAAGTAGGACAGTCTTCCTCAGCTATAGGTTTGGAGTCAAGAGTTTTTTCGTCAGGGGGGACAAATTGCCCCGATTTTCAATACACAAATACTAACGGGACTTTGACAAAAAACTAGGGGCAAAAAGGGGTGAAAGCCTGATATATCAATCGTTTAACCTCAAAATAGCTAAATTCTTAACGGTACTTAAACAATTTTGATACTAAAAATAAGATAGAATGCTTTTACTAAATGACTTAAGCATTACTAGATATAGCGATCGCTATCATGAGAGAAACTACTCCCGCAGCTATGCCTCCCTGC
>JBFRWK010000315.1:0-60961 GCA_051439545.1 Xenococcaceae cyanobacterium
GATGCGATCGCTTAAAACCCTCTTCACTAAATCCTCAGAGCGATTGTACCCAGTGAAGGGTGGGGAAAAAATCCTTGAAACACCCTCAGCGTAAGTCTTTCTTCATTTTTCTCAATTGGAAGTTCGGGTTAAACGAACAGTATTGGATCATGATGAATATGACAGACTAATCCGTTAACTTTCATCGATCTAGGATTGCAAGTTGGAGATGATTAAAGGTACAGGCGCACCGCTACGCAGATCTCGAAGAGATCGCATCTGCTGTTTTGCAGTTAGATTCAGCAGTAGCAAGAAAATTCTTAAAATAAACTGCTATCAAAGGGAAGCAAAAAACTGAGAAAAACTTAGAATGATAACTGTTAAACAACTACGGCATGAATATTGTCAATCTAAAATTTTAAGTTAAATGACTATAGAGCGTAAACGTTTAATTATTGAAATGGGTATGGGAGTAGACCAACATGGTCAAGATCCTACTGTAGCAGCAGCAAGGGCAGTACGTAATGCTATTGCTCACAATGCCTTGCCTGGGGTTTGGGAAGTGGCTGGTTTAAGCCATCCCGATCGAATGATTGTAGAAGTTAAAGTAGCAGTGCCTTATCCAGAGGAAGTCAGAGAAGAAGAGGTATTAGCTGTCTTGCCTTTTGGACGGAAAACCCTCACTTTAGAGACTGGCGGTATGGTGGTTGAGGGTCGAGCGATCGCAGAATTGGATGATAAAAATGATGAAATGCTAATTGCGGTTGCAGCTGTAACTGTTTTAATTGAAAACAATTAATCATGAAAAAATTAATTAATAATCCCGATGACTTTGTTCGCGAAAGTATAGAAGGAATGGCTCTGGCTTATCCAGAATTGATTAAAATTAATTTAGAGCCATTATTTATCTATAGTGCTAATGCACCTGTTGCCGATAAAGTTGCTATAGTTTCTGGTGGTGGTAGCGGACACGAACCTATGCACGGCGGTTTTGTAGGTATGGGGATGCTCGATGCTGCCTGTCCTGGTGAAGTGTTTACTTCCCCTACTCCCGATCGAATGTTAGCAGCAGCTAAGGCTGTTAATGGTGGTACGGGTGTTTTAAACATTGTCAAAAACTATAGTGGCGATGTGATGAATTTTGAATTAGCAGCCGAATTGGCACTTTCCGAAGGAATTAAGGTAGCAAATATTTTAATTGATGATGATGTTGCGGTCAAAGATAGTCTCTATACTCAGGGACGCAGGGGTGTAGGTACGACAGTTTTGGCAGAAAAAATCTGTGGTGCTGCTGCGGAACAAGGATATAACCTCAAACAGTTAGCCGATCTCTGTCGTCGGGTTAATCTCAACGGACGCAGTATGGGCATGGCACTAACAAGCTGTACTCCACCCGCTAAAGGCTCTCCCATGTTTGACTTAGGAGAGAATGAAATTGAGTTTGGTATTGGTATTCATGGCGAACCAGGGCGCAAAAGATTACCTCTAGCCTCGGCAGATGAGATTACAGAAATGCTAGCACAGTCAATTCTTGAAGATACATCCTATACTCGTACCCTGCGGGAATGGGATGAAGATAAAGAAGACTGGGAAGAGATCGAAATAACCGATCCTAACTTAGAAAAAGGCGATCGCGTTTTGGCTTTTGTTAATAGTATGGGCGGTACGCCATTATCCGAGCTTTATATAGTCTATCGTAAATTAGCCCAAATCTGCGATCGGGAAAATATCCAAATTGTACGCAGTTTAGTTGGTGCTTATATTACTTCTTTAGAAATGCAGGGTTGTTCGATTACCCTTTTGAAATTAGATGACGAACTACTTAAGTTATGGGATGCGCCAGTGAAAACTCCTGCATTACGTTGGGGAATTTAGTCAATTGCTAAACATTCAAAAATATACAATTTTAGTACATCGATCGAGAAAATCAATGTGGAATCATAATATTCACTTCCATAATTATTTGTTGCGCCAGCTTCCTGGAAAGATCGATCGCGCCTTGGATGTAGGATGTGGGCTAGGACTTTTTGCCTGGAAACTTGCCAAGAGAGCAGAAGTAGTAGATGCTCTCGATGTCGATCGTACAACTTTAAAAGAAGCATTAGATCGGCACAATGCATCCAATATTTATTACAAACGCGCTGACTTTCTTGAAATTGATTTATCAGAAGATTCTTATGATGCGATTGTTTCTATTGCCTCACTACATCACATGGATTTGGAAGAAGCCTTAAAAAAAATGAAGTTGCTTCTTCGTCCATCTGGAAAATTACTTATTCTTGGACTTTATCGAGAGACAAGCATTATTGATTACATATATAGTGGAATTTCAGTTCCCCTCAACCTCATCTATTTAAACTGGCATCGTAGATCTACTTTGACCTCAAAAACTTTTGCTCCAACTCGCCCTGCTAAGTTGTCATTCAATCAAATTAAATCAGTAGCAAATACTTTAATTCCTGGCTTCAAACTTCAAAGACATCTATTCTGGCGTTATTCGCTAATTTGGCAAAAACCTTAATAAAATTAAACAGACGCTCGATCGCCTTGTGTCAGGGAAGTCGCTCCTACTAATACCCACTGATTACTGTGAACTGACAAAAGGCACATGATAATTTTCTCTTGTTTTGATTTGGCATAGATACAAATATAATAACTAATATCCATTTATTAGATATATTGCTATATTTGTATATATATCTTTCGGGAATAGTAGTCAAAAATTAAGATGAGCGATTTAGATTTAAGTCTTACTCCTAATCAAGAAGTAATCCTCTCAGCACTTCGTTTTAGAAAACGCTATGGATTAGAGATTATGGAGGCAATAGAAAACAGTGGAGGCAAACAGATTGGGTTTAATTCTCTCTATCCCAACTTGAAAAAACTGGAAAAAAAAGGCTTTGTCAAGTCGGAATGGGGCAATGAAGCTCCTGAAAAGCATACTGGAGCTAGACGGAAATACTACCAAATTACGGGAACTGGGACGAAAGCTCTTGAAGCAAAACAACAGTTGTTAGAAAACGTAGCTTATTGGATCGCTAAGCCAGAGGGGGTGTAAAATGAATTCTCAGGATTTAGAGATAGCTGGCAAGATAGGTGAATTAGTCAGCCATTTTTCAGAAGAGTGGGAAGAGTACCAAGATTGGCTCAGAGATATTATTTCTTCTCGCTCGATTCTTTTAGAACGCCATCGGGCTTGGCAAGCTGTGGTGATTTTTCGCTGGCGTTTATTTTATTTTGTAACTTATGTAGGGACTGTTATTGTTGTTAATCGACTAGTCAAAAAACTTAAAAGTATTTGCTTAGCAAAAGATTCTTTAAACTTCACAATCCAATTGCTCAAACTCGATCGATATCGCTATATTCTTCAAAGAACAGCTACACTTTTGGCAGTGGTAGAACTTACCCTTTGTGGTATCGCTGCTGTAACTGGCATTCTACTAGCATTTTATTATCAGCCTACGGCACTGGGAGCTTACCAATCCCTGACCACGATCGTGAATGAAGTTACCAATGGCTCACTTATCCTGAGTTTGCATAATCTGGCTGGTCATAGTCTGATTGTCTTAGCGTTGGTTCAAATCGTCATCATGTTTTTAGGGCGAGAGTTCTTACTACCTTGGTTAACTGCTTGGATTAGCGGTATTTGTCTGACTCTCACTGCTATTGGTCTGGGTTGGACAGCGATTGTCTTAAATTGGGAACAAACAAGTTTCTGGCGGTTTAAAATCGAACTAAACATAGTTGCCTCGATTCCTCTGGTGGGTTCTTTCCTGCGAGATATTTTGTTAGGGGGAAATAGTATTAGTAGTATCACGTTGCAACATATGTACGCTCTGCACAGCTATATTCTGGCAGTTATAGCTATTATTCTCTCGATCGCTCATCTGGCTGCTCTTATTTGCCAAGAACAAAATGAGAAACCTGACAATAAGCGATTAAGACTAACGCAGCTATTTAGTGAGTCTCCCCCAAACAAAAATTCTTCTTCTGTTTAAAAAATGACCGTAACTAAACAACAAATCTTAAATTGGTTACAAGCTGTAGCTCAAACAATTGCCGAAAATAAAGATTATTTGACTGAGTTAGATGCTGCCATTGGAGATGCGGATCACGGGATTAATTTAGATCGCGGATTTAAAAAAATAGTTCCTCAATTATCACAATTAGAAACTAAAGATATTGGCACTATCCTCAAAACAGTTAGCATGACTCTTATTTCTAGTGTTGGTGGTGCGAGTGGGCCTCTATACGGCACTTTTTTCCTAAGAGCTTCTACAGCAGTCACAGGGAAAGAAGAATTAACTCCCACCGAGTTAGCTAAATTGTTGCAAGCAGGAGTAGCAGGAGTCGTCCAGCGAGGTAAGGCGAGTCTTGGTGATAAGACGATGTTAGATGCTCTGTCTCCAGCAGCAAATAAATTTAATGAGTTAGTCGAGGGGGGAAATACCACAGTAGAGGCATTAAAACAAGCAGTAGAAGCAGCCGAAACAGGCATGAAACAAACGATTCCCTTAGTAGCCAAAAAAGGATGAGCTAGTTATTTAGGAGAAAGAAGTGCAGGACATCAAGATCCTGGAGCTACTTCTTCTTTTCTAATTCTTCGGGCATTACTAAAAAGCCTATCTTAAAGCTATCTATGCTTTTCATCCAAATAAAAATTAGGCTCAAATAATTAGTCGTATTGTGTCTGATATCCAAATATTTTTTCAGGGAATTATGATAGCTCTCATTTTTTAATTTTGTTCGGGTACTTATTGCCAATTTCCTACTAAAATAAATGCCGACCAAAAGAAGGGATGAGCAAATTTTTGTTTACTTAGTATCGATCGTTGAGCGCGACGTAAAGCCTCAGCTTTGGTAATAGGTTCATTAGCTAATTCCCGATAAAAATTAGTCATTAAAATTACAGTAGCTTCATCATCAACTGCCCAGAGAGAAGCCATGGTGCTACGCGCTCCCCCACGGACGGCAATTCCTGCTAAACCTAACACCGAGTTACTATCTCCTGTAGCGGTTTCACAAGCACTGAGTACCAATAAATCCACTGGACGCAATAATTTACTATCTCCACGCAATAAACTATTTAACTCATCAATATTGATGCGTTCGTCCCAGGTTAACAGGAAAGTTTCTTCGGCACTAGAGCTAAACTGCCCGTGAGTTGCTAAATGAACTAACCGAAAAGGGGTTTTATTGACAGAGCGATTAAAGTTAACTTCGGTAAAACTATTGTTAAGCAGTACTTCAGAGGTAAATAAAGGTTGAATTTGTTCTATTTCTCTTTTTACACCTGGTAAACTAGAAAATCCTTGACGGGATTGAGAAAGTCCTGCTAAAAGTATTTCTTGCGGTATTTCTTCTCGATCTTGTAGCTCGATAAGTTGTAAGCTAGGAGCGATCGCCACACTATATGTTTCAATTAGATATTGTTTTCCATCATGGAAGGTAGCAGGAGGTACATTACGTAAAATGCCATCGGGAACAAATACTAAAGTATTAATTTTATTAGCTTCTAAATTATCTTCAATGGGACGAATTAACCAATCATAAGCTTGTTGAAATAATTCTAAATTGAAGCGACGAGGACTGCTAATTTGACTGTTAGCAGAATTAAACACGATCTCTATTTCTGATGGTGGTAATTCGTGGGAATAATGCACTAAAGGACGATCTCGAATAGCTACAATAACTTCTAGGCGATCGCCTAGAATAAGAGTATAAAAAATCGCAGCAGTAGGATCGAGAAGATCGACTCGAACGGGTTGAGTATCTAAACAAGCATCACGAAAGAAATTATCTAGTTCGGCAACTTGTAAAGCTTCTATTACTTGTCTGGCTTGCTCTAAGTCTGTTTGAGTTGCACCTGGTTGTAGGAGTAATTCGGCTAATTCTCGATATACTGGCTCAATTTTTTCGCGGAAGGAATATTGTAAATTAGAGCTAATTGCTACTAGATCGCTACGGAGAGTCTGTAAACTATCGGTTGCTTGAGTGTAAGCTGCGATCGCCTTTTTTCGCTCGCCTTGTGCTTTAAGGATTCTACCTAACTGCCATTGCCATTGATAAGTTAATTCTCTAGCATTGATACTTTGAGACACTAGTAAGGCTTGTTCGGTTAAGATTTTAGCCTCTTGCCATTGTCGATTATTCTCGTAAAGATTACCTAAAACTCCTAAAGCATCGGCTTGTATTGTGGGAATTCCTAAATTTTTCCCTGCTTGAATGGCAGCAACTAAAAGTCTAGTAATTTGAGTGGGGTTCGTATTTAATTCAATCAGATTACGAGCTAAACTAATTTTGCCTTGAATGGTGGTTTTTTGGACGGGAAGTTGAGATAAAAGTCTTTCTATTTGTTTGGCTTCTTGGGTGGCAGTTTCTTTTTCCTGTAAATTGACTAAAGTATCTAGACGAGCAAGCTTAATTCTAAGAATATCTAAGTCAGAAGCTATGTCTAGAGCCTGTTGATAAAAGTTTAACGCTCGTTTTGATTGGGATTGAAGTCGGGCATTATTACCTAAATTAAGTAAAATGTCGGTAATAGTTGCTTTTTCTGCTATTTTTTTAGCAATGTCCAGGCTAGAGTTTAATATTTGCTCTGATTCTGCATATTTACCCGTGCGACTCAATACCTTACCAAGATTTAGTAAAGCTTGAGCTTTAATAATAGTATCGGGTTTATTCTCTAGTTGTTCTTGGACTGCGGTAAGCTGTTTAGTTGCTTGGGAATATAAGCCTAAAGATTGTAGGGCGTAAGCTTGATAAATTCTGGCTTGAGTAAATCCCGTGACATTATCTTGTTGTTGATAAAAAGATGCTGCCTCTGTCCAAGTAGATAAGGCATTTTGCGATCGACCTAAGGATAATTCAATCTGTCCTCTTACTTCTAAAAGTTGTGCTAATAGTTGATTTTTGACAGATTCATTGGCAATATTTGAGATAGTTTCTTCTGCCTGGATCGAAGTGGTTTCTGCTTTTGACCATTCTCCGAGTTGTTGGTAAACTAACGCCAGATTCCGAAGGGCGATCGCGCTACCTATGATATCTCCTTCGGTTTGATACTGTCTAATTGCTCTATGCAGTAAATCAATTGCTTCGGGAAATTGATTTTGTTGATAAAGTTGTTTAGCTTCTTGTTCTATAGTGGTATTTGCCAAGCTAGTTTGCGACGGCGCGATCGATATTAAGATTGTACCGATAAGTATTATGGGTAATTTATTCATCTTTCATTGTTAATTGATAAAAAGTCGATCGCTAAACAAGTTAAAATCATAGTCTATTAAAACTACAGAATAATATACCCAGAAAAGGACTATCTACTAATAACTAATAACTAATAACTAAAATGCTTGTAGTTCCAGAGAAAAATAAACTCCATCTTCTTGCAACGTATCGCCATTCGTTTCTAAATCCACTAAAGGAATACCCCAATCTAAACGCGCAGCAAAGCGATCGCTAACTTGTAATCGTAAGCCGATACCCGTAGAAACTAGCGTATTGGTATCGAGATCTAAATCTACATTATCTGTATCTCCAAATTTATCTGTGTTCCAAACTTTACCAATATCCAAAAAAGGAGCTATTTGTAAACTAGTTTCCCAAGCAGGAATACGCACAATGGTCGTTCTAATTTCCGCAGAATTGAACCAGCCATTATCTCCTAATAAAATGTCTTGACGATAACCTCTGACACTGTAAACCCCTCCCAAGCTAAACTGCTCTACAGAAACCAAAGAACGATCGGCTAGTTGCAAATCGGAGCGAAGTACTAAAGTAAGATCGGGGGTGAGTAGTCGTAGATACTGTGCCTGTCCTCGCCAGGAAAAAAACTGACTATCGGGTAAATCTCCATCATTAGTAGTCGAGTCAAAAGCATCAATGCCAAGACTAAATTGAGAGCGTACAGCAAATACTTGTTTTGCATTACGAGTAGTATATTCCTGAAAAAAGCGCAAGGCACTAATATGAGTTTGTCCATCAATTTCTGTCCCCCGTGATAGCTGAAAAGAATTCCCGCCTAAAGTTGTTTTAGAATCTTTGCGCGAAAAAATAATGCCAATAGCCAAATCTTGTGTTGGTTTTTGGATTAGGGGTTGACGATAGGTAAATTCGTAATCGGTACTTTCTGATTCAATGTTAAATCGATCGCTCCCTAAAAGTAAAGCTTGCTTTAAGTTTGTTAAAAAAGTATTGCTCATCTCATCGTCTACAAGATCGATCGAAATTTAATCTATCTGGATAATTTAAACATTAATTGTTCATTTAAAATTAATCCGTAAGCAATTGTCAAAGCGATAACTTGTAAACTAAAAGAACTAAAGATTATCGCTAGAAAATCCATCCAAAAACTATTATCAATTATTTAAGTTTGTTGCAAATACCTCTTCAGATTATTATTATTGTCATTAGATAAGACTAATTAATAATACTAAGCTACTATGCCTCACTATACAGCCAGTTCTCTCAAAGCCGAACTCAATGCCAGAGGTTGGCGCATGACTCCTCAAAGAGAAAAAATTTTACATCTTTTCCAAAACCTGCCTAAAGGAAATCATTTGAGTGCAGAAGAAATTTCTCTTGTTCTCGAAAAACGTGGTGAGTCTATTAGCTTGTCAACAATTTACCGCAGCGTCAAATTGATGGCACGGATGGGTATTTTACGAGAATTGGAATTAGCAGAAGGACATAAACATTACGAACTAAACCAGCCCTATCCCCATCATCATCATCACGTTGTCTGTATTCAATGTAACAAAACCATTGAATTTAACGATGATTCTATTCTCAAACATAGTCTCAAACAATGTGAGAAACAGGGATTTCAACTAATAGATTGCCAATTAACCGTGATGACTATTTGCCCAGAAGCTTTACGGATGGGATGGCCATCTGGTCTTCCCAGTAACTGGTCTTGTACTCGCACCATTTCTGAGGGTCAAACAGAAGCAAAAAATTAGTCAGCAATAGCAATTAATTGCCAAAAGCGATCTTGGCTGATGGGCGGAGGTTAACTTTCTTAAAGTTTATGGCTAAAAGTTAACCTCGTAAGCTGCTAATTTTCAGAAGATAAATCAACTTGAAATTCTAAAGCTTTTTTCTGCATCAATTGAAAAATATTATAGAAACCGTTAGCACGAGAAGGAGTCAAACTCACTTTTAGTCCAGTTTCCTCGATAAAATCTGGTGTTACTTGTAAAATTTCTTGTGGAGTCGAACCACTTAAGCCTTCAATCAGCAGTGCTACCAATCCTTTGACCAATTGAGCATCAGAATCTCCCCGATACCACACCTTACCATCTTCTAAGTTAGCAGTAATGTATACTTGGGAAACACATCCATGAACTTTATTCTCAGGAATTTTGCTCTCTTGAGGCATTTCTGGTAATCTCTGGGCATACCAAAGCAACTGTTCGTAACGTTGTTTGGGGTTAGGACGACGTTTAAATCTAGTAACAATGCGATCGAGTTTGGGAGGAAGAACTGTGCTAGGAGATGACATATAGTAACGCAATTAATTTTATGTACTTAAAATAGCTCTAGTAAGAGTTCTTAAATCCTAGAGTAGCATTATATTAACCCTTAGTCCTAATCTGTCAAAATAGCCAATAGAATCAAACTAATTTTACGGTTTAACCGAATCTGTGCCACAGTCAGATAAACTTTAACTGAGAGGTAACAGGCAGTCGCGAGGTTGTATCAGAAGTGAAAAGAGTATTAGGCATTATTCTCGGAGGAGGCGCGGGTACTCGCCTTTATCCACTAACTAAATTACGGGCAAAACCAGCAGTACCACTAGCTGGCAAGTACCGTTTGATCGATATCCCGATTAGCAACTGTATTAATTCGGAAATTGTCAAAATTTACGTATTAACTCAGTTTAATTCGGCTTCTTTAAATCGACATTTAAACCGTACTTATCATTTTTCTGGATTCAGAGAGGGATTTGTTGAGGTACTCTCAGCACAGCAAACTGCTGAAAATGCTCGCTGGTTTCAGGGAACTGCCGATGCTGTACGGCAGTATCTCAATCTACTGGAAGCTTGGGACATCAATGAGTATTTGATTCTTTCGGGAGATCATCTTTATCGCATGGATTACAGTAAGTTTGTTCGGCGTCATCGGGAAACTAACGCTGATATTACTCTTTCTGTAGTTCCTATCGATGAAAAAAGAGCATCCAGTTTTGGCTTAATGAAAATTGACTCTCATGGTAGAGTGATCGATTTTTCGGAAAAACCAAAAGGAGAAGCTTTAAAACAAATGCAGGTCGATACAAGCGTTTTGGGTCTTAATCCAGAACAAGCTAAATCTAGTCCTTACATTGCTTCAATGGGGATTTATGTTTTTAAAAAAGAAGTCTTGGTTAAACTACTACAACAAAATTTAGAGCAAACTGATTTTGGCAAAGAGATTATTCCTGCTTCTGCTAAAAACCACAACGTACAAGCCTATTTGTTTAAAGATTACTGGGAGGATATTGGAACAATTGAAGCTTTTTATGAAGCTAATTTGGCTCTAACTCAGCAACCAGAACCTCCTTTTAGCTTTTATGATGAAAAATCTCCTATCTACACTCGTTCTCGTTATTTACCTCCCACTAAATTAGTAAACTGCGAAATTGCAGATTCTATGATTAGTGACGGCTGTATTCTAAAACAATGCCGGATTAATCATTCTGTAGTCGGAATTCGTACTCGGATAGAAGCTGATGTGACAGTAGAAGACAGTCTTCTGATGGGGGCAGACTTTTACGAACCTTTTGCCGAAAGACAGTCAGGTTTACAACATAATAGTGTACCGATAGGCATTGGTGAGGGGACAACAATTCGTCGGGCGATTATTGATAAAAATACTCGCATTGGTCGCAATGTACAGATTATCAATAAAGACCGTGTAGAAGAAGCAGAAAAAGAAAGCGAAGGATTCTATATTCGTAACGGTATTGTAGTTGTAATTAAAAATACAAGTATTCCCGATAATACTGTTATTTAAATCGATTTAACGTTACTCTGTTGCAGCAACAGGGTAACGTTAATCAAAAACTTCATTAAAGCTACGATCGACATTTCAATTACCTTAAATTGCAGGTTACACTTCTAAATACAACCGTCAATTATGTATATATACTTGTTGCTAACTGTGTTGTATAACCTCAATCTTGGTTAGGGGTTTTCTACAACCATTACTCAGCAATCATTGTTAAGGAGATTGTTATCGATGTCAGCCACCAACTTTAAAGATTATTACGCTATTTTGGGGGTGAGTAAAACAGCCAGTCCAGAAGAAATCAAGAAAAAATTTCGTAAACTTGCCTTACAATATCACCCCGATCGCAATCCAGGTAACACAGAAGCAGAAGCTCGCTTTAAAGAAATTAGTGAAGCTTACGAAGTTCTTTCTGATAGTGACAAACGTTCCAAATACGATCGCTTTGGTCAATATTGGCAGCAATCAGGTACGGGTCAATCTCAATGGTCTGGTAATGGTGGAGTAAACGTCGATCTTAATGGCTTCGATTTTAGTCAATACGGCAATTTTGAAGAATTTATCAACGAGCTATTAGGTCGTTTTTCTACAGCAGGGGAAACTAGTTCTCGGAGCTATGGTTATGGAACATCGGGAAAGACCAGTAGCACTGATGGCACTTTTAGTAGTAATTACAGTGATTTTAGTAATTTTGGCAATCAAACTGCTGCTTACGATCGCGAAGCCACAATTAAATTAAATTTTGCCGATGCTTATAAGGGGACGACCAAACGGATTAGTTTGGGGACTGAATCAGTAGAATTTCGGATTCCTCCAGGGGCAAAACAAGGTAGTCGGATTCGAGTTCGTGGTAAAGGAAAAGCAATTCCTTATAGTCAGCAAAGAGGGGATTTATATCTTAATGTTGAATTGCAACCCCATTCTTTCTTTAGATTTGAAGATGATAATTTGGTCTGTGAAATTCCGATTACTCCCGATGAAGCAGTCTTAGGTGCATCGATCGATATACCGACTCCTGATGGTTTAGTGACGATGAAAGTTCCTTCAGGTATTCGCTCTGGTCAGACTCTGCGATTACGAGGCAAAGGATGGTCTTCCCCCAAAGGAAATCGAGGCGATCAATTAGTCAAAATTGTGATTACTACTCCCAAAAGAATTAGTCCCCTTGAAAAAGAATATTATGAAAAAATTCGTGCTAACCGTAGCTATAACCCTCGTAGTAATATATCTAGAATAACTCTATAACATTCTTGTTTCCAATAAAAATTAACTTCAGCAGATAATCTAAAATTTGTGATACCAGTATTAAGATCGAAATAAAGGATTAGAAAATGGCAAAATCAAATCGGGCTAGTGCATTTATTGGAGGAATGGCTATTGGTAGTGCTATAGGGACAATTGTAGGATTATTAATTGCTCCCCGTACTGGTCGAGAAACAAGAGCGGTACTAAAAAAATCGGCGGATGCTCTACCAGAATTAGCCGAAGATTTATCAACTAGCCTTCAGCTACAAGCTGACCGCTTGTCTGACTCTGCTCTCAAAAATTGGGACGGTACGTTAACTCGTCTTAGAGAAGCAATTGAAGCAGGAGTAGAAGCTAGTCAAATCGAGAGCAAGCAGGTGCAACAAAGCAATCTCGATCCTCAAGATTTAAACTCATCTACTGCCGATTTACATAATTAGAAACAAAGCCCGTGAGAGATTCTTTATTCTGGCTAGGATTATCTTTATTGTTGGTGGCAATTAGTCTTACTGCTGTTTTAATTACCGCTCTACCAGCTATTCAAGAAGTAGCAAGGGCTGCTCGTAGTGCTGAAAAACTTTTTGATACTCTTAATCGAGAATTTCCGCCTACTTTAGAGGCTATTCGTCTGACAGGTTTAGAAATTAGCGATCTGAGTGATGAGATTAATCAAGGAGTAGAAAGTGCTAGTCGTGTCGTCAAACAAGTCGATCGCTCGATTAATAATGTTAAAGAACAGGCAAAACTAGCTCAAAGTACTACCCATAGCTTAATTGTTGGGGTTAAAACAGCTTGGAAAGTTTGGCAAAATCCCTCACAAAAAAACCGTTTGGCTAATTCTCGCTCTCCTAAATATTAATAAATTCATGTCTGCTCGACCACAAACCTAAAAAGCTCGCTCTTGATTAATTGGTTAAAAATAATATTCCTTTGCGATCGTAAGTCAGCTTAAAATAAGGTAAACAAATGTAAACTAAACTCATAGTTCTTACAAAAAAGAGTTGTTTTCTTAAAAAACCTAAATATAATACATTATGCAAAATAGTTTTAAGCAGCGATTATCGCTCGGCATAGGAAGTTGTTTACTAATCTTAGCAACTTGGATAATTGCTCCTGCTGCCTGGGCAGTTAATAATCCAGAATTATTACCCGAAACAGAAACTCCAATAGTCGATCTAGCTAACTTTTTACCGACGCTTCAGGAAGAATCCTTAGTAGGAGATTTGGAACAGTTTGAAGCCGAAACTGGCTGGAAAATGAGAGTATTAACTCAATACGATCGCTCTCCAGGAAGGGCAGTAAAGAAATTTTGGGGCTTAGATGATAAGAGTATTTTATTGGTTGCCGATGGTCGTGGAGGCAATCTTTTAGCTTTTAGCATTGGCGATGATGTCTATGAATTATTACCCCGCACTTTTTGGATTGAATTACAAGCTCGCTTTGGTAATATGTACTATGTACGCGATCATGGGGAAAATAATGCGATCGTCGCAGCTTTGGATACAGTTAAAGGCTGTCTCTTGCAAAATGGTTGTAATGTAGTGCCAGGACTACCCCAAGAGCAATGGATTCTTACTTTAGTTAGTTCAATTGTTGGCGGGGTCATCTTAGGAGCAGCTATTATTCCTCGTAAAGAAGGTCAAATTGTAGCTTGGCAATGGGGATTAATTATGTCACCCTTGTGGGGTATCTTATTTATCTCTTTTGGTATCGGACCAGTGATAACTCGTACTACTGATTGGTTACCTTTATTCCGTAATTGTATTGGCTTTATTTTAGGTATTCTAGTAGCTTATCTTTCTCCTACATTTATTAAACCGACTAGTTCGGAGATTTAATGATTTTGTTATCTTAACTTAAACAAAATTGTCAGCTTACAGCTTCAAACCAAGCAAGCTTAAGCTGGCTAAATGTTAAATTACTTCGCCCTCTCGGGCGGAGACTGTCTTTATAAGTTATCATGAAAAGCCTATTTGAGGTTCGTATTAAAATTAAAGGAATATACCGAGCTTGCGAAGCGTACTACAACAAGCATACAGCATAGACAAAATAACAATTTGGTGTGGGTAACTAGGGGATGCTGAACTTCAAAATACAATCAGATAGCGATATTCCTGCTTCTAGACAATTATTCGAGCAGATTCAGTTTGCGATCGCCTCAGGACAATATACTCCTGGTCATCGTTTACCCAGTACCAGACAATTAGCGATAATTACAGGGTTACATCGTAATACTATTAGTAAAGTATATCAGCAACTAGAAGAAACAGGCTTAGTAGAATCGATCGCGGGTTCGGGTATTTATGTAAAATCTCAAGGCAGAGAAAATGAGTTTGAATCGGATTCTCCTTTAGTAGTTCAAAATAATTTACTCAAAGATAGCATCGATGAATTATTAGAATTAGGTAGCAGTCTATCCGAAATCAAAACTTTATTTCTCCAAGAAATTGATTGGCGAATGCGTTGTAGTCAAAAGGTTTTGGTAACAGTTCCCCAACAAGAAATTAGTGCAGGGGAATTGATGCAACAAGAAATACAAGAATCTTTAGGTATTGTAGTTGAGTTAGTTTTACTAGAAGAATTTCCCTCGATTTTAGAAAAGAATGATTGGGGAACAATAGTAACTAGTCGCTATTTTCTCAAAGAAGTTTTAGACCTCGTACCACCCAATTCTTTCCGAGTTATTCCCATAGATATTTATAACTATCTTAAAGAATTGGAAATTATTAGTAAATTACCATCTCAAGCTTGCGTGGCGATTGTTAGTCTCAGTCCAGGTATTTTAAAAGTTGCAGAAAGCATTGTCAAAAGTCAAAGGGGGGATGATTTGCTAGTTTTGACTGCGCCAGCTAACAACAAAAAAAGGTTAAAAGCTGTAATTCGTAGCGCGCATACTATTGTCAGCGATTCTGCTAGTTATGAAGTTGTTAAAAGTGCGATCGCTACTATCCGAGAAGATTTAATTCGTTTTCCTCACGTAATTTGCAGTGAAAATTATATTAGTGCCAAATCAATTAATTTACTTAAAAGAGAATTAGGATTATCAGTAGGGGACGGGGCTTATAAAGTCCGCCCGCAGGTGGCGGACACAGCCCCTCCGCATCGCGATGCACCCTTATCAGATTCAAAATAAACAAGACAATTCAAATATGGCAAGAGGCGACCAAATATACGTCGATCGAGAATTTCTCAAACAAGATGGAGTTTATAAACACCATGGAATTGATTGTGGTGATGGGACTGTAATTCACTACCGTAAACCTAGTGAAATAGTAGAGCGTACTTCTCTAGATACTTTTAGTCGGGGCAATCTTATCTATGTTAAAGAATATACCAAAGGGTTTTGTTTTGTGCCTGAAGTAGTGGTAGAAAGAGCAGAAAAAAGATTAGGAGAAGACAAATATAATTTATTATTCAATAACTGCGAGCATTTTGCTACTTGGTGTAAAACGGGAATAAACTATAGCAAACAAGTCCTTGATTTTATTCCTGCTATAAGTAAGTTGAATACTTCTCAATTATACGAACCTATTAAACAAGCACTGCAAGGAAAAGACCCCAATAACAGTGCAAAATTGCTAGATGAAGCATTAAAAGATATTCGATTTGTCTGGGATCGGGTTCAACCAGACTACCAAGAAGCTCTTCAGGAAATGGAAGCTTGGGAAAAAGTTGCTAAAGAAGCAGTAAAACGCGATCGAGATGATTTAGCCAAAGCAGCTTTAGCCAAAAAATGGAACTATCGCCAAAAAGCTCTCAAATTAGAAACAGAATTAGCCGAATTAGCAGAAATGACTGAAAATTTACTGCGAAATCAACGTAACTTACTCTAAAAAATTTTTCTTTTAAACCCGAAGTATTTTTCTCACTGCGTTTTTAATAAACAACTCATCTTCAGGATTTTGATAGGGATTTCCTGCCCGATGTCCCCAAATAGAAGGAATAGGAAGATATTCAGCATTGGGAATTAAATCTGCTTCTGCTTGACAATCTTCTGGAGTAAAATATAAATCTGTCGTACCTGGCATGACTAAAGTTTTAGCTACAATCGACTTTAATGCTTTTTGATAATCTCCCCGATAAGTAGGATTATTACTGACATCGCAATGTAACCAAGTATCGATCGCTGCTAATAAATTATGAGGATTGCGCTGACGATAATTAGCTTCCCAACCTCGTAGTAAATAATCTTCTAAAGACTCATAACCGAATTGATAATAGATTCTTTTGCGATAGTATGCTTGAGATGCTGCCCAACTAGCATAGATGCGGGCAAATGCCCGAAAACCGCGATCGGGTATACCATTAAACTTAGTACCATCCCAACTGGGATCGGCGGTTAATGCCGTACGCAAACTTTGTAAGAAAATTTTATTATGATCGGTAGTACGAGCAGTACCGCATAAAGCAACAATCCTTTCCACAGACTGAGGATATAATGCCCCCCAATGATAAGCTTGTTGTGCGCCCATCGACCAACCGTATACTAAAGCTAGTTTTTCAATACCAAAGATTTCTTTGAGTAATTGTTCCTGGGCGCGGACGTTATCTAAATGAGTAAAGTAAAAGCCTAATTCTGCTAATTTACAGTTTCGATCGTTACTAGGAGAACTAGATAAGCCATTACCAAACATATTGGGAAGAATAATAAAATAATGGCTCGGATCGAGAATGCTGTCAGGACGAATTAACCAGTCAATATCTGTATGTTGCGCCCCATAAGAAGTAGGATACAAAATAACGTTAGAGCGATCGCGATTTAATTCTCCATAGGTTTGATAAACTATGATTGCTTCTGGCAATACAGCACCACATTGCAAGACAAAATCTTTGATGATGAATTGGCTAGCTTTTTTATTCACAACTAATATCTAGTATAGGAAAATAGCCCTTTGCCCCTACCCTAAATTAACCAGAATATCTAGGTTAACTTTTACATATCCACGATCGATCTTTGTAAAATGATTTTTTAACTGCTGATGGGCTTGGGGTAAGGCGTGAAAGGGAATAGAAGGATAAAGGTGATGTTCTGCATGAAAGGGCATATTCCACATCATAAATTTAATGGGAAACCAAGTTAAGGTAGTACGAGTATTGGTAAAAGAATTATTATCGTTACTGCAACCTGTATGTTCCGCCAACAGAATTGCCCTTAAAATTGGTTGTCCTACGGCTAAAGGTAATAACCAATAAGTAATAAACCAAGGTTGAACTACTAGCAGAGAAAGAGCGATCGCACTAAAATAAACTAAAATCTGTAAGCGAGTCGAGCGCACTACTTCATCTCTGGCATTTTCGGCAATATAATAATAATTTTCTAATTTTCCCCTTGCTACTCGGTAGTGAGTTTGTAATTTCCCAAGCCACCATCTTATCCCACTTATTTCTAAGAAATATTCTTTTAAATTAGTCGGTTTGGGGTCTTCTAATTCGGGGTCTTTGCCGATAATTTGGGTATAGCGATGATGCCATTTATGATAGCGACGAAAAAAACTACTGTTATAACCAGATAACACCCCAGCAAACCAAGCAACAAGATCGTTAAGATGATTATTCGCAAAAGCAGTACGATGACAACATTCATGTACGACAGCAAACATGGTAGCCAAACTAAAACCGTAAATAATTAAAGCAAGTATCTTAATCCACCAGTTATCTCCCATCGCCCAGAAATAACCACTAATTCCCATCACAGACAAATGTCCTGCTAGTTGAGTTAATCCTCGCCAATTATTACGAGTATTTAAAGCCTTTAAGGTTTCTGCTGTTAAGATTTGAGATGATTCATTAGGTTGTTTAACACTAACCATAGTTAGAAAAGTCTGCCTGAATAATTATCGATCGCTTTTTTGGGTATTTGGTAAACTACCTTTTCGTCTGATTTTAGCAACTTGTTCTAATATACTTGTGCTTGATTTGACTAAAGAACGAATACCACTGCACCTAGATATTAATGCATTTAACTTATCTAAAAATCTAGAATGACTTTATCTTCACAACTAATTGCTTTAGGAACATATCTCGCAGGAGAATTTGATAATCAACAACAAGCACTTGCCGAACCTGCTTGGTATGTTCATTTACGTCTGTGGAAACGTCCAGTACCCTTATTTACCCAAGACAGTATTACTCTATTTGCCGAACAAGCTAGTGTAGTTAATTTAGATAACCCCTATCGCCCTCGTATATTACGCTTGAGACAAAGCGAAACAGACTCCCAACAACTAAAGGTTGACTACTATATGTTCAAAGATATCTCTACGGTTAAAGGTGCTGGACGAAATCCTAATTTATTACAGCAAATAACTACAGAACAAATTGAATTTTTGCCTAATTGTAGTTTAAATATCAAAGTCGAACAGCTTAATAGTGGTTATTGCTTTGAAACTTTTCCTATTAGCGATCGACCTTGTACTTTTACCTATCAAAATAATACCTATCAGGTTTCTTTAGGTTTTAAAGTAACAGCCAAAGAGTTACAAACCTACGATAAAGGAATCGACCCTGAAACTGGTAAAGCGATCTGGGGTGCATTACTTGGTGCTTATCGCTTTACTAAACTTCAAGATTTCTCTTCAGAAATCAAAATTCAGTCGTCATAAGATTCAAAGAACAAAGACATTAGCTAGAGAAATTTATCCCTAATGCTCTTAATTCAAAAACTAGATAGCAAAAGTATCCCACAGTTTCTTTCCTGGCGAGCCACAGATTCAGATCTAGAACAAATTTTGGAACGAGAAATCGCTTATCACAATCAAGGAACACGAGTGATTTTCGTAGCTAAGATAAGAGAGATTATAATCGGCACTGTACAATTTGTTTCAGAACATAGCGATCGCTCGTTGGCTGATGGAAAGGTTACTGCTTATCTACAGGCACTGGAAGTTAAGCCACAGTATCGACGACAGGGAATTGGTACTCGCCTCATCAAAACAGTAGAACAAGAGGCACTATTTCGAGGTTTTAAACGTCTCACTATAATGGTTGAGCTAAATAATGCTCCAGCACTTAATCTTTACCAAAAGCTAGGATTTACAAATTTCAAGCAGTCTACGGACTGTTGGCAAGGCAGAAAATATCCTGTCATTTGCTTAATAAAAAACCTGGTTGACTGATTATTGTTAATAATAAACAAAATTAGGACTTTCTTTGACTCTAATATTTGTTTCGATCGAAGGAATTAATCGCCAAGTTAGATATGCTATCAAATCTATTACAGTATCGATTTTTAGCTTTATTATACTTTTTGGAATTTTATATTTGTCTTAAATCGAGTAAAAACAAGGACTGTCATCTAATAATAGTTTAAATGACAGCCCCTTTCCGTAATGTTAACTGATAACTGATAACTGACTAAGCTGGTTGCCAATTCGCCCAATCTTGAGGTTTGAGGAAAGTTTCGTATAATTCGGCTTCAGGGGTATTTGATTCTGGGTGATAATTATATTCCCATCTGACTAAAGGAGGCAAAGACATCAAAATTGACTCGGTACGTCCGTTAGTTTGCAACCCAAAAATTGTACCTCTGTCGTAAACGAGATTAAATTCTACATAACGTCCTCGACGATAGAGTTGGAAATTACGTTCGCGATCGCCATATTCTATATCTTTTCTTCTTTCTACAATTGGCGTATAAGCAGGTAAAAAGGCTTTGCCACATTCTTGCACAAAAGCAAATAAATCCTCCCAACTACGGGGTTCTAATTCGCCAATTTCTTTACTTAAACTCGCTGCTTTACCATCTGCATAAGGGCCACGATATAATTCTCCTCGTCCATCCTGATAATCAAAGAATAGTCCTCCTACCCCTCTTGTTTCTTGGCGATGCTTGAGATAAAAGTACTCATCACACCAACTTTTAAATACTGAATAATACTTTGGATGGTGATTATCGCAAGCTGTTTGAAAAGTGCGATGAAAATGAGCAGCATCTTCTGCAAAAGGATAATAAGGGGTTAAATCTGCGCCACCCCCGAACCACCACACAGGGCCTGCTTCAAAATAGCGATAATTAAGATGTACTGTCGGTATATATGGACTACGGGGATGTAAAACCATAGAAGTACCAGTAGCATAAAACCCATGTCCTTCAGCTTCTGGGCGTTGCTTAAGGATGGAGGGTGGTAATTTTTTTCCCCAAACTTCCGAGAAATTGACCCCGCCTTGTTCAAAGATTGCTCCTTCTTTGAGTATACGCGATCGACCTCCTCCCCCTTCTTCTCTCTGCCAACTATCTTCTCTAAACTTTCCTTTGCCATCTACTTGTTCTAATCCTTCACAAATCTCATCTTGCAGTTGTTTCATAAACTGACTTATTCTTTCTTGAGAGTCAGCAGGAGGAGTTGAATTTGTAGACTTGTCGGTCATATTAGTATTTAAGGCGGTCATTTTGTTATTTTTTTCTTATCTAATCACAAAAGTAATAGTCATGACGGGCAGAGAATGAGCTTTTAAGATAGAAGCATTTCTGCTCGCCAAGTTTACTGTTAAACTAAGCCAGCGAGTCACCCCGCCGACTCGTCTTCAAAACCCGTCGTGAGACTTTCACCTCAACGGGCTTCTCTCTTTTCAGGTTCTTTATGAATACCCTTAGCTTCCTTGATTCTTTTCAAATCAAAGGAAGTTTTAGAATCGTGACAGTGTTTATGAAGGAGTTGTGTATTCTCAAGAGAATTATTTCCTCCTAATGCTTTGGGAGTAATGTGGTCGCTCTCTATCGAATCTCCATCCTGGAAGGTTAGTTTACACCAATTACACTTACCATTTTGCTTTTTGAGCAATTTGGTTGTTGAGGCTGCAAGTTCGGGATGTGACCCTTTTCTTTTTGCCCAATATAATGTATCTCCATCAAAAGGTGATTTATTCCCTGTGATTTTGATGTGGCGTTTTATGGCTGTTTTATGATGTTTAAAGAGTGTGTAACCCTTTTTATCATTAAAGACCCATGTGTCCTGTCCTATAGTTGACCAATATTTCTTCTTAACCCAAGATTTGGATTTGTTAGGATGCCTACGATAACCCCATTGGAGTAGCTTATTCGTTGTTAAGTGTCCAAGTTTAGAAAATGTTTCTTTACTTACTACAGTCCTGTAGTAGTTAGACCATCCTCTAATTATTGGATTTAATTTATGAATAAGTGTTCCTTGGGAAGCTGATTTTAACCTGTCACAGGTTTCAGCTAACTTCTGATAATGAAGTTTGACATTCTTTTGTGAGGGTTTAATCAGTGTTTTAAAACCTAAAATTTTACCTTTAGAATTCTTTCCAGATTGGTGTTTACCTACAGGGTATTGTCTGATATTAAAACCAAGAAAATTAAATCCTGGTTTGTTATCATTCAATTCCTCTAAAGTGTGTACTATTCTGGTTTTTTCTGGTTTGATTTCTAGGTCGTAGTAGGCTAACCAATCACTGATAATATCTTTACATTTCATTAATCTGTCGAGATTTTCATGGAATATGACGAAATCGTCGGCGTATCTAATTAAAGATGCTCCTTTGATTTGTTTTATTCTGTTTTCCATACCATGTAAGGCGATGTTACTTAATAACGGGCTTATTACTCCGCCCTGGGGAGTCCCTTGTTGGTTAGGTGTTTTCTCGTGTTTAACAAAGTCACAGATATCTGCTTTTAACCATGCTCTTATTTGCCTTCTGATAGAAGGGTATGTATTAAGTTTAGTTAGAAGTTTTTCGTGATTGATTCGGTCAAAGCATTTTGCTATATCGGCATCGAGAACAAATTTAGGTTTGCACCTTATTTGTGTAAATATTGCTCCTATAGCATCATGTGCGCTTCTACTTGGGCGAAAGCCGTATGAGTTGGATTCAAATTTAGCTTCCCATTCGGGTTCAAGAGCAGTTTTGACTAATGCCTGAACTGCTCTATCGCGCATTACAGGAATCCCCAGGGGGCGTTTCTCATCTCTTCCTGGTTTTGGTATCCAAACCCTACGAATGGGTTTGGCTTTATCACCAATCTTGAGATTTTGTGCCATTTTAAGACGTTGTGGAGGTGTTAAGGATTTAACCTTATCTATTCCAGCAGTCTTTCGTCCTTGGTTATCCTGTGTGACCTTTCTAACAGCTAATAAGCGGTTGTAATAGGATTTGATGAGGGTTTTTTGTAGCCTTCTACCTTTCTTAATGTCACCATTCTCAAAGGCTCGGAAGATTCTCTTTTGGAGCTTAAAAATAACTTTATGGATTTTACGCCAGTTTAGTTGATTCCATTCCACAGTATTCGGGAGGGCGCGTCTGTCGAGGTTTTCTCGACAGCTTGTGTCGCCTGTTTTTGAACCTGTTTTAGACATATTTACTCTTACTAAATCACTTCTTTCCTGAAAACAGTGGGTACGTTAGCGTATCCTTGGCATTACCCTTCTTTACTTTTGTTTCAGTAAAGCAATCCTCGTCATTTCGAGTTAAGGCATTGGCTTTTTACCCAATCCTACTCCCTTGATAACCTCTGATTGGAGATGTTGCGTCTTGGTTGACTACTCATTCCTTCGACCATTGGAATTGAGAGTTATCAAGGGGTTTCCTCGTTCCGAATATTCCGTTGATTTGAATCTTTAGGATGCGTCTCTACACCGACTGCGGTTAGTGTTGTAATTCTTATGAAAACACTAAGAATTAACCATTTGCAGCATTACCTTTTGGTTGCAGCTTATCAGTTCTGTTTAGCTGTTTCTGCCTAACGATGTTTGAGACTTTACCTATCTACCGACTGCGATTAGTGTTGAGTTATCTGTTGGATTACTAGATAACAATCTTGTGCAGCTCTGCCTTTTGGCGATAGCCTTACAGAACTGATTTGGCTATTTGGTAGTAACGGTAGTTGAGGTGCTTTGAGCGTTCGCTCTATCCATAGAATTCTTGCTAGAAGCTAACCAGTTCAGACTACCAGTTAGTACTCCGTTTAACCCCGCTTCAGGCTTTGATGACCAGTCGCAAACCTGGGGGTTATGCTTTTACTTCCAACACCGAAAGAGTAGGGCTTGAGGGCTTAGACTTTTATTAATATTTAGTACCTTGTTACAGGTTCTCTCACCTACACGGAATATTCAGTTGTCAAGGTTCATATTTGACCAATAGGTCTTTGAACTATTGCTAGTACTACCTAGTTTGAGCTACTTTTGTACTAAACGAGTCGCACAATCCAGACTACCTTTAATTGAGTATTTTCTAAATATATCTGTCACGAAGCAACGGCATTTTCTAGGCGATCGGCAACATATTTTAATGATTTTGATAATTAATGCAGGCGATCACCTTGCAGTAGAGTGGGCAAAATTAATTTTAATCTAGTTTGCCCATCCTACTTTCAATCACTTAAGATTGCTTTTTCTGAGGTAATCCCAACATATGGGCATTACTTTTACCAGGGGCAATCATTGGATAACAATTTTCGTCTTTAGTAACACGGGCATCAACTAAAACTGGTTCATTACAAGCTAGCATCTGAGCAATAGAGTCTTTCAATTGACTGCGATCGCGGATTAACATACCTTTGACCCCGTAAGCTTTTGCCAACAATTCAAAATCTGGCATTCCCACTTCCATATTAGAAGATGAATAGCGTTCGCCAAAGAAAGCTTGTTGCCATTGTCTGACCATGCCCTGCCAACCGTTATTAATAATCACAGTCTTAACATTAATGCCATATTGCGCCAAAGTTCCTAATTCTTGTAGGTTCATCTGGAAGCTAGCATCACCACTAATACAAATTACCTCTTCTTCAGGTAAGGCTACTTTTGCCCCCATAGCAGCAGGCATACCATAGCCCATAGTACCCAACCCAGAGCTAGAAATCCAACGACGGGGGCCATTTTTGAGAAACTGTGCTGCCCACATCTGATGTTGTCCTACATCGGTAGTGTAATAAGCATGAGGAGCTTGATTTGCCAATTCAACAATTACTTCTTGAGGAGATAAACAATGTTCTGGGTAAGGAACGACTAAAGGATAATCTTCTCGCCATTGGTTAATTTTAGCTAACCATGATTGTGTTTGTGCCGAATTTACAGGTACGTTTAACTCTTTTATTCTGTGAATGATTTGTCTGAGTACTTGAGCCACATCCCCTACAATGGGAACTTCAGGGGCGCGATTTTTGCCTACTTCAGCAGGATCGATATCAATGTGAATAACCTTAGCACGAGAAGCAAATTCATCTAATTTGCCCGTAACGCGATCGTCAAATCTTGCCCCTACCGCAATAAGTAAGTCACATTCACTAACTGCAAAATTGGCATAAGCTGTCCCGTGCATCCCTAACATACCTACAGACAAAGGATTATGTTCGTCGAATGAGCCTAATCCCATTAAAGTTGTAGTGACAGGAATTTGAAAATATTCAGCTAGTTGTTTAATTTCTGCATGGGCATTAGCAGCGATCGCCCCACCACCAATATAGAGTAAAGGACGATGAGAAGCTCTAATTAAATCTATTGCTGCATTTATCTGGCGCGGATTCCCTTTTACGGTAGGACGATAACCAGGTAAATTAACCATTCCTGGTTCTACTGGTATATAATCAAACTCTTCTAACCCAACATCTTTGGGTACATCAATTAAAACGACTCCAGGACGACCCGTACTAGCTAGATGAAAAGCTTCTGCTACCATTCTTGACATATCACTAGCATGGCGTACTACGTAAGAGTTCTTAACGATAGGTAAAGTAATCCCAAAAATATCTGTTTCCTGAAAGGCATCAGTACCGATCGCACCACGAGGAACTTGACCCGTGACCACTACCATAGGAATAGAATCCATTTGGGCAGTAGCGATACCTGTAACTAAATTAGTAGCCCCAGGGCCAGAAGTAGCAAAACATACACCAACTTTTCCTGTTGCGCGGGCATAACCATCGGCTGCATGAGAAGCACCCTGTTCGTGTCTGACCAAGATGTGTTTTACGTCTCCTCTTGCCTCTGCACGATATAGTTCATCATAAATGGGTAAAATAGCACCGCCTGGATAACCGAAAATATGCTCTACACCATGACGACATAAACTGTCTATAAGCGCAAAAGCACCCGTGCGAGGCTGGGAAGCTTGAATTGATTGTGAACTTTTAGGAACGCTAGTAGAAACCACTGGGCAAACCGTTTAACTTGCAGAATTACAATGAGATTTACTAGTTTAAATCAATATCTCCTTCTCTGTCTAGAGATCGATTATCTAGTTCTCTTAACATATTAGACCTATGCACAAAGGTAAATTTTGTTTGTGGCAATAAATTAACAAAATATCTAGATTAACCAAAACTAAAAGTGCGATCGCCTTCCGCACGCGGGCGGTTGAACTCCAGGTAGGTCGGGGGCTAAGAAGCTCAAAGCTAACACAAACAAGATTTTTGATTTATACTCATAGGTCTATTCAATAAACAAGCCCGCACAACAATTTTGTGACTGTTGAGTACGGGCTAATATTTATTATTGATGAAGCTGCCTCTCATTCTACAGAGTTGAGTACTATTTGACAGTTAGATAAAACATTGGAGTATGTTTTTATCTTCTTAGAAAGCGTCCAAACTATTAAGAAGTTTTTCAACTCTATCTGGTTTACCCTAATTTCAACCTTTCAATATTGTATCCAACTGCAAGTGCGCTAAATAGTCGATCGCCTGAGAATAATTTCTATTCCCCGCTAGTTTTTGCAGACTAACTACTTTAGTTCAACAAAAACGATCGCACTACCATTACTTTTGAAGAGATTACTTGACACTTAATATCTGGATGTTAACATTGTGCTTGCATATACGATCTGTTAACACAACAGATATTTCTGTAGAGACGCATCACTTTACTTTAAGGATGGTCTCTCTTTTTTTTGTTTGCGCCAGTATTTACCCAAAAATAGTCCACTTACCATAAATAAACCCAAACCAGGACTAAACTCAAATGGTACTGCTGCACTGTTAGTAGTACCGCTAATACTCCAAGACACTAAGTTATCTTGATTTCCACCGAAAACAGAGTCATTAATCATTAACTCCCAATCTCCAGAAAGTTCCGCACCTGCAAAAGCGTTAAAAAGAAGAGGTTTTTCTGGACTAAATGGTCCCATGGCATTCCCACCATTGGGAGAAAGATGTGATGCAGCAGTATCAGAAAAACTAACATTAAAGATGCCTAATGATACTCCACTGGGAGGAGTACTACGAGATACACCGTTGTTAAGACTTACTGTAGTACCATCATGACTTAGAGAAATGTCTAAATCTGTCCAAAATAACTCTGGCTGACCATCTTTGTTTTCGAGTTCAACGTCTACAAATAATTCTTCAATTATTCCCGTATCAGTAACAGTTATGGTATCAGAAGCTCCTGGAGAATCAATATTGGTTATGGAATTTCCACTATAACTAAAACTAATTGCTTGGGCGGGAAGACTAACTCCTAATAGAGAAAAAGCTGTACCAATAATAGCTAGTCCACTTAGTTTTTTGTAATTCATAATTAGTTTGGATGAATTTCGATTTGACTTTTACATAATATTCATCTTCGACTATTAGTGACTACAGTATTAATAACTATTTTTTTATATTGCCTTTAAATTAGCTTGAAATTAACTAGTTTAAAACAATTATTTGCGAATTTAATCCTAAAAGAAAATAACTATAAATTTTTATTTCTTTATGAATATTTAATTGCAAAACCTATTTTAGCAAGGTTTTTGAGTGTAAGTATTACTATTTTACAAATAAAATTTAATCTATTTGAAGTCATTATATTTACTAATAAACAAATATTAATAATTTTTAAGCTTATTTGATTTTTTAAAAAAAAGGGGGTTATTTTTATTTAAATAATTAGTCTTAATTACTAGTAGTTATATTGAAAAAACTAAGTAATGTTACTATCTTTAAAAAAATTAGCTACGTAATTCAATTGATACTTAGTCGATATTTTGGAGAAAAATAAAAATATTTAAAAATTCAGCTAGAGAACAGTGTTTTTGGTTACCAGAACTACTTACCCACCAACCCATGACATTCTGAGGCGATCGCCATAAATCTAAATGGGTTACTGCGGGATCGGCATAAAAACTATCTTTACCACCACCAAGTAAAGCAGAACTCCAGTAAGTAAAATAGTCATGGCTGAGACGATATACAGGAAAATTAGCAACTATTGGCATTCCCCAACCATCTAAAGCAAAAAAAGCTTTTATTTTACCTCCTTTCGTTTGCCACCATAAAGCTGCACCAAGTCCACCCACAACACCAGCACTAAAACAAATAAATATTATCGGTGGCGCATCTACAACAGAAACATACTTATTAGTCAACCATCGATAAATATTCCCAGGAAAATAGGGCGAATAATACTGTGTTGGTAAAGTTAACCAATTATATTCCGAAAGGCGATCGTTGGTTTCCTGTAAGTTCTGAATAAAACTATCAGTTAGACTAGGGTGGTGAATTCCAGGACAAACGATAAAATCGAACTGAGTTGAATATTGATTAAGCAGAATTTCACACTACAGATAATGACTTTTATTTATAATAAAGCTTTTGTTGCCATAGCTTCCCCCCAGATCGAAATCTTAGTCAGATTTTATAGTGAATTATTAGAACAACAACCTCATCCTTATATTCCTAATACCTACGCAGAATTCGCTCTTTTGGGATTACGTTTAGGAATTTTTCAACCCAAAAACGAATCTTTAGGAGAATTTGCCAATTCCAAACATAGTACTATCAGTATTTGTTTAGAAGTTGAAGATCTAAAATTAGCAACTAATCACTTAACCAATATGGGGTATCCCCCTCCAGGAAAAATTATTTCTGCCTCTCATGGTCAAGAAATCTATGCTTACGATCCTCTAGGTAATCGTCTAATCCTACATCAATCGAATAAATAATAAACTATTTTAAATTTAGATTTAGTTTAAATAGCAAAATGTATAGACCTAAACATTTTTTCCGAGAACTTTAACCTGAAAACTGGCACTTTTATCTTCTCAGATATAAAATTAGGTAAAATTATATTTTCTTTTTTCTAAGACTATAAAATGTTATTTCAGATACAGTTTTCATGCAGATATACTAGGGGATAGTGAAAAATGTCAGAACCTTTTAGATTTAACGAGGATCGAGTTAATAACGTCGAAGATTTAATTGAAACTTGTCGAAAATTTCCCGATGAAGCTATTAATTATTTATTGAGGGAGGATTTTGAAAAATGGTTAGTATATATCGATCGAATTGATTTGGCAAACTATGCCGAACAAGCTCGTAAAGCTCCTGTAAGTGATGAAGAAAAATTACAGCAATTTATAGCAAATTGCCAAAAAATAAAGTCCGATATAATTACAAACCAACCAAAAAAATCTAAAATATCGACTAATTTGCTGAGTAAAATTAAACAAATTATATTTGGTAATAGACAAAAAACTCAAGAACAAACACTATCAACAGAATAATTAACCTGAGTTCGGGATAAATTACCATCCTCGCTTTTTTATTGAAGATTTAAATTTAAATTTAAATCCCAGTTTTTAATTAACTGTAGCAATAGCTTGAGTCTATATCTGGCTATCGATCCCTAAAAGGGCAAGGAAGGTATAGTTAGGTTAGTAAAATCAGATAGTCATGCTGAGTAATTTTACTAACTTTAATATTATCCCGAACTGACGTTAATTAGATTGCTTTGTTAGGGAATAAACTAAAACAAGAAAGAGTCTAACAAATTAAAAATAATTATTATTGCACTTGTGTTGAATTAGGTGAATGTTTATCGGTACGTTTGGAGATAACTTTTGCTGGAACACCAACAGCAACAGAATAAGGTGGTATATCTTTAGTTATTACTGCTCCCGCACCGATGACGCTACCTTTACCAATAGTAACCCCATCAACTACTTTAACTCCACTACCCAACCAACAGTCATCTTCAATGATGATGCCTTTGCTGGTAAATCCTTGATGTCGAATTTTACGAGTAGGATCGGCAAAATCATGATTATGAGCATAAATAGAAGAATGAGAAGCAATTAGGCAATCACGACCAATTTTAAGCTTGCCATAACTAGATATGCAAGTATAAGGCCCAATATATGTATTTTGACCTATATCTATTGTGCCTTCTCCATAAACTTTAAGATCTACACCTCGATCTAAACAAATTTCATCTTTTAGCTCTAGTTGGCTACTTCCTCTACAGTCTATCCTTACATCTTGTTGTAATAAGACTTTAGAACCTATAGTAACTTTTGTTGATGGTTCTAATTTCAGATTAACTCCCTGCCGAAAAACAACTCCACTACCTACTTCAATTAAGCCTGCATGGTTCAATTGCACTCCCGAATAAATACGGACAGAACGACCCATTTTTTTAAAGATATTTTGATAAAAAATATATCTTATTCCTAGACCAGGTAAGTGAGGAATCCATCCTAATAAATTGGTTATAATTTGGCTTTTAGCCTGAGACCATACTAAAGAAGATGTAGACGTCATAATCTTTTAAAACTCACTTTGAGGGTTTATAGCTATCAGCAATTAGCTAGATTTACATGGTAGAGGAGTTAAACCACCACCATTATCCTTTCCAGGTTTTTAGTGTAGCAGTTAGATCCGTACCAGGAGCATCTGATAGCTAATATATATTACCGACACCTATCATAAGAGTATATGAATGAATCTCATGTTTTATGTGTTACTTAAGCAGGATATTTATTTATCGATTAATCTCGATCTAGAAATTAAATACAAGTAAGAATGAAATCTTCGATTATTATGTGTTACATTGGATAATTTATCATCAATTTTTAAATCTCAATAATAGTATTTAATATAACGATCGAGAAAATATCCTCAATCCGATTCTCAAAATCTACTCTAAAATTGTCTCTTTTAAATATACTTAGACATTCTGCCGAGCGCACCTTAATGGGACTTTTCAATGATGTATGCCAACAGGATTTAGGAATAGGTATCATCCCTCGGCAATTGGCAAAGCGCGATCGCGTCGTAACTGAGTAAAATGCTTATTATATTAAATAAACATAAAAATTGATAACTTATTAATTGCGACTTACTATTTCTGGGAACTGATAATTTTTCAACTTAGGGAAAAAGTTTATTAATTGCCCCTTCAATATCTTCCTGTTTAACTAGAGATTCACCGATTAAAACAGCTTTTGCTCCTGCTTGCCGTACAAATTCCAAATCTTCGGCAGTATGTAATCCCGATTCACTGACAACTAAAATATTGCGCTGCTGTAACTCGTCACCTCCAGCAGCTAAAATTGCTTGAGTTGTTTCCAAGCTAACGGAAAAATCTTCTAAATTGCGATTATTAATACCGATTAAATCAACACCGTCTATGGCTAAAACTCGCTCCAATTCTTCTAAAGTATGTACTTCAATTAGGGGAGTCATACCTAAGAGTTTAGTAATTTTGACAAAATACTGGAGATCGCGATCGCTTAAAATAGCAGCAATTAACAAAACTGCATCTGCACCTTTAGCACGAGCATAATAAATTTGATAAGGATAGATTATAAATTCCTTACACAGCAAAGGTAAATCTACTGCCTGACGGACTAAACTAAGATTATCGAAACTCCCCTGAAAAAATTTACTGTCAGTTAAAACAGATAGACAAGTTGCGCCACCTTTTTCATAAGCTGTGGCAATGGCAACAGGATTAAAATCGGCTCTAATTACTCCCTTAGAAGGAGAGGCTTTTTTAACCTCAGCAATCAAAGCAGGGTTAGTTTTTCCTTGACGTAAAGCGGATAAAAAATCTAGCCCAGGAGTTACTTTGGCTACCTGTTGGCGTAATTCTTGCAAAGGTAGGCGAGCGCGCATTTTGGCAACTTCTACTTCTTTATGCCAGACAATTTCTTCTAAAATATGTTGAGGTTGGCTGTCAGGAATCTTACTTTGATAAATAACTTCTCCTGTATTTACTTGAGGGTTAGGATTAAGTCTTCTGATCTGCATTGGTTAGTTTTTATTTGCTAGTTGTTCGTACCCGCGCATTTTACCAGGATTAAGTAATCCGTAAGGATCGATTTTGCGCTTAAATTGTACTTTGTCCATATCTATTTTGCCATCGCCACCATCTTCGATCGTATAGACATGAGGATTAGCAATGAATGCGCCATTATCTTCGTGGTAGCTAATAATTTCCCTGAGGCGTTCTTCCGTAGTGTAGCGGACTAATTGTAAACCCGCAGGAATAGCTTTGCCTCCAGCCCGCAGAAATTCTAAATGAATTGCCACCTCATCCCCAAAATGCTCGTACATTTGCTCGACTTTAGCAAGGGTAAAATAAAAAGTCTGTAAATAGGTCAAACTAGAGTCTACATTACGGGCGTGGAGAGTTGTATGATTCCAAGTATATTCTAGTAGACTAGTTCCTTTGGTAGCTTCTTGGGCTGTTTTGAGATAAGTAATCTCGCCTTTATACTCCCCGACTAGATCTTGTAATGGTTCAAGAGAATATTCTGATACCATCAACAAAGCGCAGTGCTTATCTTGAGGCAAATAATTTTGAAGGGAAGGAAAATAACTAGGAATAGGTTGAGCGTGGATACTAACTAGTTTTTTGATAATTCCATCACTATCGGCTAAAGCTTGTCCGAATTTCGCTGCCGTCATAAACTCATCAAAGACAACGATAATTTCCATCCAGGGATAAGCTGGCGCGAGGGGAATTTCTAACTCTGTAATAATGCCTGTAGTGCCATAGCCATGAATTACCTTTTGCACTTCGTCGCCTCGTAATTCTAATATCTGGGGATTATCTTCTAGAGTGACCAAACGTACTGCTGATAAGTTACCTCTATCTTTAATTTGCCCGTAGGTAAGTGAACCCATGCCTACACTCCCCCCACCCACAAACCCAGCAATAGTAGCAGTACGATAGGTAGAAGGGGCAATCCGTAACTCCCAACCAATTACTCTAGCTTGCTTGTCAAAAGCTGCCATTTTAACGCCAGGTTCGACACAAGCCATTCCTGGTTTGAGCCAACGAATTTGATTCATTTTGCTCGTATCCAGAACGATCCCACCAAAAAGAGGGATACACTGACCATAGTTACCCGTCCCCGCCCCTCTTACTGTCAGAGGGATTTTGTGCTTAACACATATTTGTGCTACTTGAAGAACCTCTGCTTTATTCTTCGGGAAAACCACTAAATCTCCCCGTTTATCTTGTAGTTGAGCTTGGAGAATCGGGCTGAAGTAATAGTAGTCTAAAGAAAGTTTAGTTAGTTGGGAGATATCCGTCGATATATTTATACCTTTCAGTTCATCAGCGATCGCCTGCCAATTAATTTTAGCCATTAATTAAAATTAGTGTTTTTTGTCATCATGAGCATTTTTAGGTTCATAGTGGGAACAGTCTTGACAAGGGCCACTCGGATTAACAGCACAGCGAATATAAGGAGAGCGAGCATTATAACGACAGTTAATATTGCCAATAAAATACCTTTCTAACTCTGCTCTTGGGTCTCCATGATAAAACCGAGAAGACTCATTCCTAGATTGATAAGCTGTCATCCAACGGGCGCGCCTTAGTCTTGCTTGCCATCTTTGTTTAACGGAACGTAGTATCAGAACAGAAATTAGAGAAGGTAAAATGCTGAGCAAAACAATCAAGACTAGCTTTATGAGAGGATGGTTAGCCATTATTTAGCCATGTATGTTGGTCAAGAACAAAAAAGTACTATTACCACAATAGTCAAGTTTTGCTCAAGATAGGGATGCTTCTAACCTTTGCTTAATATTAACCTTTATATTTGGCGATATATCCTCGCTATGAATCATCGTACTATCGAGCTTAAACGGAAAGCCTCGGTCTATTTCTTGCATCTTTACTTGTCCAGCTTGAAGTGCTTGTTGTAAAATCTGCATGGCTAGGATAGGCTTTCCTCGGCCACAGAAAAATAAATCTGCTGCAAAATAGCCATATTCTGGCCAAGTATGAATGGCAATATGAGATTCAGCTAAAGTAACTGTAGCCGTAACTCCATGGGGACTAAACTGGTGTACACAGATATCAATTAACGTTGCTTCTCCAGCAGCGATCGCCTCTATCAAAGCCTCACGAATTTTGTCTGCATCATTAAGTAGCTCTGCTGGTGCTTGCCAAGCATCTACTACCAGGTGAGTTCCCATTTTTTTCATCTTGCTCGATCGTTCCCCTATAAATATTAGTTAAGCTTTTCAGGTATAGCATATTTAAAAAGCCTTCTCAAGTAAGAGGTAAGGGTAAAAAAGAACAAGTAGAAAGGAGTAAAATTTTTCTCCTCTAGTTAAGGAGGGATTTTTTTTTAATTATTCCTCGTAGCTTAAAACTTTTGACTCTTAAGTTTGGACTTTCGGCTATTGATTTAAATCAATCCATGGAGGAAAAATTCGCTAAAAAAATTTATTCTCGATCGCGAGAAATAATAGCTTGCATTTGGGGAGTAGCCAAAAAAGTTTTAGTATCTTCTATTAATTTTTCACCCCAAAGATTTTCCCGTAAAAACTCTAAGTCGGCATAACGATTGTCAAGAGCAAGGGCTGCTTCACCTAATTCAATTCCTTTAGTTGTTTCGCCCTGGTTGTATAAAGCTACGGCTAAAGCTAATTGTGGTTCGGCTTGTTGCCCGTCGATCGACAAAGCTTGCTCCCATTTCTTTACTGCTTTGTCAATATTGCCTTTTTCATATTCTACTAATCCGACGTTATTAATCGCAGGCCAAAAACTTTTTTCTTGACTGAAAGCTTTTTCGTAAGCAGAAACCGCTTCAGAAAATTTGTCTAGTTTTAGATAGGTATTACCTAAATCGAACAATGCTTCTGGAGCATCACTCCGTATTTTTAATCCAGCTTCTAAGGTATTAAGAGCAGAGGGATAATTTCCTTTTTGAAAATAAGCATTACCCAGAGTAAAAAGAATTGCTTCTTGCTGGGGAGCTAGGGAGCGAGCTTTTTCTAAAACTCGAACACCTTGATCTAATTGCTCTTGCTGAAGATATAAACTCCCCAAAATAAACCAAGTCTCATAGCTTTCTGGAGCTAATTGAGTCGATAATTCTGCTCTAGGCAAGGCTAAGCTATATTGCTGAAATCTGATTAATTGAATCGCCTCTTGCAGTAATTCTAAGCCTTGCTCTTCTAAACGTTCTGAATCTAGTTTTGGTGCATAAGGTAATAATGCCTGTCCTTTAGCGGGAAGGGCTACACTAGATAAACTAATACAAGCAAATAGAGAAAATAACCAGTTAAGTTTTGGCACGATCTTGTTTTGATGTTGTAATATTGCTGACTCTATACTTGAGTCTATGTTAATTGTACTGTTTCGATATTCGCAAGCTCGATCGCCCTACTTAGTATAGATTTTCTCTCTTAAAAAATTGATTAGAATTAAAGAAAATTAAATTATTTATTTATTTTTAGCCTGTACTATTCAAATTTTTTTTTATGCAGCTTCCTTTAATTGGTAAAGTTCGACATCCTTTACCGTGGATATTGGGTTTAATTAGTAGTAGTTTTATTGTAGTTGGTATTACTAGTTATATATTTATCAAAAATTCTCAGTCTAGAGTTCAACTCGAATCATTGACCGTACTAGCAGAAGAACAAGATCTAACGGTAGAAATTCAAGCTAGCGGTACAGTAGAGCCGATCAAAACTGTTAATGTCAGTCCGAAAAATCCAGGTCGTTTAGTCGAGCTTTTAGTAGAACAAGGCGATCGAGTAGATAAAGGACAGAGTTTAGGGGTGATGGAGAATTTGGAGATTCAAACGCAGCAAGCCCAAGCTGAAGCAAATCTCAGACGGGAAATTGCCAATCTCCAAACTAGACAAACAGAAATTAATAGCCAGATTAATCAAGCCGAAGCCAGACTAAGACAGGCAGTTGCTCAATTAGAACAAGCTCAAGCCAGAATTCCTAGAGACATTCGGCAAACTCAGGCGCAAATTACCGCAGCAGAATCGAGATTACAATTAGCTCGACAAAGACGCGATCGCAATCAATATCTGCTCGAAGAAGGTGCAATTAATCGAGACCAATACGATGAGGCTGTAAATGAATATCAAAATGCTCTAGCCAACCTGACGGAATTAAAACAAAGATTAGAACAGTTAGAGAGTACCAGCAATCCAGAAATCAATCGTTTAGAGTCCGCAGTAGCGGAAGCTCGTTTGGCTTTAGCCCAAAATCGGGATAGTGCTGAAGCTCAAATAGAGGCTCTCCAAGCTGCGGTAGAAGCTTCTAATGCAGCCCTAGAACAAGTAGAAGTACAATATGATGATACGATTATTACCGCTCCTTTTGCGGGTATCGTGACTCAAAGATATGCGATCGAAGGAGCTTTTGTTACTCCTACTACTTCTGCTTCTACTAGTGCCTCGGCTTCGGCTACCTCGATTTTGGCTTTGGCTCAAGGTTTAGAAGTTGTAGCGGAAGTCCCAGAAGTAGATGTGGGTCAATTAGAATCAGGACAAAAAGTAGAAATTGTTGCCGATGCCTATCCCGATCGCGTCTTTAAAGGTGAAGTCAAGCGCATAGCCCCAGAAGCAATAATAGAAGATAATGTGACCTCTTTTGAAGTACGCATTAGATTGTTAACTGGTCAAGATCGACTTCGTTCGAGAATGAATGTGGATGTTACCTTTATCGGTCAAGAGCTTGAAGATACTCTGGTCGTACCTACCGTGGCAATTGTCACCCAAGCAGGAGAGACTGGGGTAATGATCTTAAATCAAGAGGGAAAACCAGAATTTAAACCTGTCACCATCGGACTTACCCTAGAAGATAAAACGCAAGTTTTAGAAGGATTAACCTCCCAAGAGCGAGTATTTATCGATTTACCAGAAAATTATACCGAAAAGCCTTAAAAAATTCAGATGAAATTCCTTGAAAGCCTCAAGATGTCCGTATCTGCTTTAAGTAGTAATAGACTGCGTAGTAGCCTAACTATGCTAGGAATTGTAATTGGTAATGCTTCAACTATCGCTCTAGTCGGCATAGGACAAGGAGCGCAAAAACTAGCAGCAGAACAGTTTGAATCTCTCGGCCCTAACGTCTTATTTGTCGTTCCAGGTTCACAAGATGAAAGACGCACCAGTTTTACTTTACCGAAAACCTTAGTATGGGCAGATGCGATCGCCATCGACGAACAAGTACCTAGTGTTAAAGATGTTGCCCCGCAAATTAGTAGTAATCAATTAATCACCTATCGTAGTAGTAATACAAATCAACAAGTAAGTGGAGTAACGCCAAGTTTCCTAACAGTAAGAAGTTTTGATATCGACAGTGGTCGCTTTATTAGTGATGTTGATGTAAAACGGAACAACCGTGTAGTTGTTTTAGGTGCAGAGATCGCCGAGCGATTTTTTCCTTGGGATAATCCTTTGGGTAAACAGATCAGAATCAAAAATATTAGTTTTGAAGTCATTGGAGTGATGAAAGCCAAGGGTTCTTTTTTAGGTAATAATCAAGACGAAACAGTCTATATTCCCCTTTCAACTATGGCAAATCAGATTGTGGGCAGGACTTCTCCTTACGGCACTCAGGTAAATTTCATTTCTGTCTCTGCCAAAGATGAAGACAGTATCCGCGCAGCCAAATTTCAAATTGAAAACTTACTTCGTCTACGACATAAAATTACAGATAATGACGATTTTACCGTTCAAACCCAAAAAGATGTTTTAGAAACCGTTGGGGCAATAACAGGTGCATTAACTCTTTTATTGGCTGCGATCGCGGGAATTTCTCTTTTAGTTGGGGGAATTGGTTTGATGAATATCATGTTAGTCTCGGTTACCGAACGTACCTCAGAAATTGGTTTACGCAAAGCAGTTGGTGCTAAAGAACAAGACATTTTGGTGCAATTTTTGCTTGAAGCTGTTATTTTATCTGCTGCTGGTGGTTCAGTAGGTACTTTTATTGGTATTATTGGCATTATTACAGTCGGAGCGTTCTCTGCTTTGTCTCCTGTTATTTCTCCTGTAGCGATCGTGATGGCTGTCAGTGTTTCTGGGGGAATTGGTCTATTTTTTGGAGTTTTTCCAGCCCGCTCTGCTGCAAAATTAGAACCAATTGTTGCTTTGAGAAGTATATAAGACTTAAGTTATTAGTTACACATAACAACTGATTTAACTAAATAATCTAGTTGTGGGTAGGGTTTACAAAGCAGTATGGTAACTATCAATCCCAAAAGAACTACAGCACAAATTATTGACAAACTCGGTTTTTTTCCCTCTTTTTTGGTTTCAGCAATTGAAACTCCCGATATTCTAGACAGTCTTTGGTCACAAACTTTATCTGCCTATATCAATAATCCTTTACCAGAATTATTCAAAGAAAAACTATTTGTTATTACTTCTCGTTATTGCTCTATTCCCTATTTTGTTATTTGCCACAGTTGTACTCTGCGTTCTTTGGGTGTATCGGCAAAAAAAATATTAGAGTTAAATAAATTACCACTTCCTCACCAGGAAAGCGATCTCGAATTGGACTTGCAAACCATCGGTCGGCAAACTCAAATGGGCTTATCTTGGGAAAGTGATTCTCCAGTAGAAATTAGCCTTTTACGTTGTGCTTTTTTATTGTTTGCCCAACCATCTCAAGCTAAATCTGTTAGTCAGAAAATGCGGGAATGGTTGGGGACAAAGGTGTATAACTATTTAGTAAATTTCTTAGGCTATATAAAATTATGTCATCAATGGGTAGAAAGCTATCCAGAAATTTCTTATGAAAAAGACCGACGTTCTCAATTACATTTAGCTCCTTTACTCTTAGAAGAATTAGATTTAGCAGATTACTTTAAACCAAATCATCAAAAATTGGCAGCTTCATTCAAGATCGACTCAGCCGATCTAGAGAATTATCAAAAAATAGCCAAAATATCTCAAGAAAGATTTAAAAATTATTTTATTAATGCACCTTTTCCGATGATGATTCATAACTCAGAAGGAAAAGTTTTACACCTGAATAAAAATTGGATAGAAATTACTGGTTATACAGTTAAAGAAGTACCAACGATTGAAGCTTGGAAAAAGCGATCGCAAATTAAACAGCAAGAAATTCTGCGTTCTTCTAGCTCTACCGTCGAATCAGAATCTTCTTTCGATCTGGTAATTAGTTCTCTTTTAAATTTACCTCATAATCTCGATATTAGCCTCGATCGCGAAGATATTCCCATCACAACTCGTAGTGAAGTTACTGTAATTACTTGTAATGGAGAAGAGCGGTTCTGGGATTTTTATTCTGCTCCCTTATCTCAATTTGCCCAAGGAACAGAATTAATGATTTCCATCGCCAAGGATATCACTAATTTAATTCATGCCGAGGCAGAATTAGTCGAGACAGAAAGAACACTTCAGTTATTGTTAGAAACTAGTAAAAGCGGAATTTGGAATTGGAATATCCAGACTAATATCGTAACAATCCGCGATCGAGCTAATTCTATTTTAGGTGTTAGTCCTAATATATTTGAAGGAAGATACGAAAGCTTTTTGCGTCTGATTCATCCCCAAGATCGTCCAGTTATGGATCACGCAGCCAGTTTAGCAGCGATACAAAGACAAGAAATAGACTTAGAATATCGTCTTATTTGCTCGGAAAAAACTGTTCATTGGATTAGGATTAAAGCTAAACCCATTTGCGATCGAACAGGAAAAGTAGTAAGAGTAACAGGAATAATCACCGATAATACAATACAAAAACAAGCAATACCCAATACTCAAACCATCAATTCTGTTGAGTTAGAAAATTCTAACCAACTTAGTCTGGGCTTAGATAAATTGTTAAGCTCTATGCCTTATTATCTTTTAGTCATTGAAAAAAATAGCCAGCGTATATCTTTTTGTAATCAATCCTTTGCTCGTAGTCTTGGGTTTGAGAAGCCAGAGCAAATTATTGGTAAAACTGTAGCTCAATGTTTTCCACCCCAACACGCTAAATATGTTAGCGATCAAAATCATAAAGTTTTTACTCTTGCCAAAACTCTACGTAAACAGGAAACGATTTGTCTTGCAGATGGACATCATCATTTTGATACTTTCCGTGTTCCCTTATTAAATGCAGAAGGCAACATTAAAGCCATGTTATTTACAGCTAGCGATGTTCCTAATATAGTTGCTGTAAAACAAGCTTTGTCAGAACGCACAACCCAATTAGAAGCAATCAATAGAGAATTAGAATCTTTTTCTTATTCTGTTTCCCACGATTTACAAGCACCCCTCAGAGTTATTAATGGTTTTAGTCAAGTTATGTGGGAAAAATACTCCGAGCAATTAGATCGACAAGGACAACACTATCTTAAAAGAATTAAAGCTAATAGTGAGAAAATGAGTGAATTAATTGAGGCTCTTTTGCAGCTATCAAGAGTAACTCGTTTTCAGATGGAAACAACCGTTGTTAATCTTAGCGCGATCGCTACAGAAATTGTTGAAGAACTCAGATCCCACGCTCCAGACAGACAAGTAGAAGTTATCATCACACCAGGATTAAAAGCTAAAGGCGATCCTAGATTGCTACGGATCGTATTGAATAACTTACTTAACAATGCTTGGAAGTACACATCTAAACAAAAAAAAGCCAAAATCGAATTTACGGCAACACCCCATTCCAAAAGAAAAAAAATTTTTTTAGTGAGAGACAATGGCTCTGGGTTTTCTAGTAGTTATAAAGATAAATTATTCGTTCCTTTTCAGAGATTACATCTAGAAAAAGAATTTTCAGGCATGGGTATTGGCTTGGCTACCGTTCAACGCATCATTTATCGCCATGGTGGTAAAGTTTGGGCAGAAGGAGAAGTCGATCGAGGTGCAACTTTTTATTTTTCTCTTAATTAAGTAAATAAATAGGCATTATTGAGGAAAATTAGAATTGATTAGGATTAAATAGATCGGCTTATATGATTTTGCTTACAAAAATAGTAAATTCATCAATTTTACTTAAATTTTAATCGTAAATATCCATCTATTTAGATGATATTATGATTCAATTTACTTTAATTTTATCTACTCCGATTGAATAATCATAAAGTTTAAACTAATTTGATTTAGATCACTTCATTAAAAATCAACACAAGTTAGTGTGATAAAAAAATAACTTTACAAAAATCATTCTTACTTTACAATAAATATGGATCTTTATTCTCATTTTTCTAATTATTTTTCCCTATTTATCGCTGATACTCCCGAGCTAAAGCAGGAAGTTTATAAAATTCGCTATCAAGTTTATTGTGAGGAATTAAACTACGAACCAAAAGAAAATTTTCCTGATGGTATGGAAATAGATGAATACGATTCCCGTTCTATTCATTGCTTATTGAAACATAAACCTAGTGGACTTTATGCTGGTTGTGTACGTCTCGTCTTAGCCGATCTAGAGAAACCAAAAGCTTTGTTTCCTATGGAAAAAGCTTGTAACCACAATATTGATTTTGCTAAAAAATCCCGCTTATACTATTCTGAAATTTCTCGTTTAGCAGTAATCTCTAACTTTCGCAAACGTAAGGGCGAACAAAATACAGCAACAGGATTAGTCATACCAGAAGAAGAATTAACCCCTACCATTCAAGAAAAACGGAAATTTCCGATGATTGCTTTAAGTCTATATTTAGCTTGTCTCAGTCTCGTTACTACCCTTCCCCTCGAATATGCTTTAACAATGATGGAGGCAAGACTATCAAGACATCTAAGGCTTTTTGGTATTCCCTGCCAACCAGTCGGAGATTTTGTCGAATATCATGGTAGACGAGGGCCTTTTATGATGTCCCCAACAAGCGTCTTAAACAATGTTAATGAAGATATTCGTTATTTGTTTAATAATATTCATGCAGAATTACAAAACTCTGTCAAGGGTCATCCCTTAATTCTGAAGCATCGAGTTAGTGCATTAAATATATAAGTATCGGCTTGATTGCTAATATTTGGGTATTGTTAAAAGAATAAAACCCTACTTGGCGATTTATAGATAGATGTCTTTTCATTTTTCCTCTTGGTCAATCAAGAATCCAGTTCCTATCATTGTAATGTTTCTGGTTTTAGGAATATTAGGAATTGCATCCTTTAAGGCTTTAGAAATTGACAACTATCCTAATATTGATATTCCCGCAGTCAAAGTTACAGTAACTCAACAAGGGGCAAGTCCACAAGAACTAGAATCGGAAGTTACCAGACAGATCGAGGATGCGGTAGTTAGCATAGAAAATATCGACCAAATTATTTCCTCGGTTCGAGAAGAAGTTTCCATTACGACTATCGGGTTTGAACTGGGAACAGACAGCAATCATGCGGTTAATGAGGTGCGCAATGCTGTTGCTCAAGTTCGTCAAGATTTACCTCAAGATATTAATGAACCTATTGTCGAACAAGAAGAATTTTACCGCGAATCGATTATGACTTATGCGGTTAATTCGCCCAAACGTTCTGTAGAAGAGTTAAGTAACTTAGTAGATCGCAAAATTAGTCGGGCTTTACTTAAAGTACCAGGAGTAGCAGAAATTAATCGACTAGGGGGAGTCGAGCGAGAAATCCGTGTTAATCTTGATGGCGATCGTCTAGAAGCTTACAAAATTACGGCAACGGAAGTTAATAATCAGGTACGTAATTCTAATATAAATCTCCCTGGAGGTCGTTTAGAAGTAGGCGATCGAGAACAAAACATTCGTACTATAGGGAGCGCGAAAACTGTCCGAGAATTAAGAACTTATCCGATAGTGCTTCCTGGGGGAGAAACAATTGCCCTTTCAGATTTAGGAGAAGTAATAGATGGTTCTGCCGAACCTCGACAATCAGCTTATCTCAATGGAAATGCTGTAGTTGCTTTTAGTATTCAACGTGGCACGGGAAGTAGTTTAGTAACTGTAGAACAAAATGTCCGTAAGGCAATTCCCGAAATTCAAAAAACTCTACCTGAAGATGTTAACATCAGTCTTATTTTTACTCGTGCTGATATAATTCGTGATTCTTATGCTTCAACTTTAGAATCTTTATTATTGGGTTCTATACTCACTGTAATTACCGTAGGCTTATTTTTACGGGATTGGCGGATAACTCTAATTACTTCTGTAGCCTTGCCCCTCTCTATTGTGCCAACTTTCTGGGTGATGAAAGTCCTAGGCTACACTTTAAACAGTATGACGCTTCTAGCTTTAGCTTTGGCTGTAGGTAACTTAGTAGATGATGCTATTTGCATGATCGAAAATATCGACCAACATCTACAAATGGGTAAAAGTCCCTTTAAAGCTTCTTTAGATGCTGCGCGAGAAATTGGGTTAGCAGTAGTCGCAACCACGGCAACTATTGTGGCAGTATTTCTGCCCGTTTCTTTTATGGGTGGTGTTCCCGGTCAGTTTTTTCAACCTTTTGGTTTAACCTTTGCTGTCTCTACTATGTTCTCTACGCTTGTGGCTTGTACGATGACACCGATGTTGAGTGCTTATTGGTTAAAGCCAAAAGAAACGAGATCGCCCTATTTACTCTCCACCAGTTTACCAATTCAGCAAAGACCAACAAGAAAATCTTTTCAACCCTATCGTAGTTTACTAACTCAGTCCCTTCGCTATCGAGTTACTACTTTGCTGATTGCTGTTGCCATTTTTATCAGTAGTTTACAGTTGATACAGTATATTCCTCAAGGTTTATCTGACAGTGGGGATACTGGTTTAAGTATAGTTTCGCTCGAGCTTCCTCCAGGCTCGACTTTAAAAGATACCGAGACGGTAATTAAAAAAATAGATCGGCTTGTGAAAACAAATCCTTCTGTGGCAAAGGTTTTAGCTACCGCTGGGGATGAAGGGCAAGTTAATACTGGTACTGTCTATATCCGATTATCCCCTGGCGAAGAGAGGGAAATTTCCCAGCAAGAATTAGAAACCAATCTAAGAAAAGCATTTCAAGAAATTCCCGGTACACGAATCAGTTTTCGCGCTCAAGGAGTAGGAGTAGCCAATAAAGACTTATCTATTGTCCTCAAAAGTGAAAATGCCGATATTCTCGATCGCGTTGCCGAAGAACTCGAAGCACAGATGAGTCAAATTCCTGGTTTGGTGGATGTAGATTCGAGTATTGGTTTAGTTAAACCAGAAATAGCTATCTTTCCTAATTTAGAAAGAGCAGCAGAGTTAGGGGTTTCCGTCAGAGCGATCGCCCAGACAGCTTCGATCGCTTTACTAGGAGAAATTGATTCTAATCTCGCTAAATTTAATCTGAGCGATCGACAAATTCCGATCCGAGTGCAAATAGACCCCGAGGAAAGGAAAAATATTAGTAATCTTAAAAATCTTCAAGTTCCTAGTAGTAATGGTACATTAGTTCCGTTATCCGCAGTAGCAGATATTCGTCTTACTAGTGGCCCTGTGGAAATAAGACGCTTAGATCGCTCTCGTCAAGTTGTTTTAGGGGCTAATTTACAAAATATTGCTTTAGGAGATGCCCTCAAACAAGTTCGTGCTTTACCAGCTATGAATCCTCTACCTCCAGGGGTTACGGAAGAACCTGCACCAGGAGGAGATGCAGAAATTATGCGAGATGTGTTTACTCGCTTTGCTAGTGCCTTAGCTTTGGGTATACTTTCTATTTATGCCATTTTGATCTTGCTTTACAATAACTTCCTCTATCCCTTGGCAATTTTGATGGCTTTACCCATGTCAGTGGGTGGTGCGTTAATCGCCTTGTTAGTAACCCAAAAAGAACTGGGATTATTTGCGTTAATTGGGATGGTTTTGTTAATGGGACTTGTAACCAAAAATGCGATTTTGTTGGTTGACTTTTCTTTAGCTGGACTTAAACAAGGAAAACCTTTATACGAGTCTGTAGTAGCAGCAGGAATTTCTCGCTTAAGACCAATTTTGATGACTTCCTTTTCCACTATTGCAGGTATGATTCCCATCGCTTTGGAATGGGGTACTAATGGAGAAGTACGGAGTCCGATGGCGATCGCCGTAATTGGTGGTTTTACTACTTCTACTCTTTTAACTTTAGTAGTAGTTCCCGTACTGTTTACCTATATTAATAATTTTGTGACTATTTTTTGGAGAACCAAAAGCAGAATTTGATTTTAGTGGTTGGTGGTTGGTGGTTAGTTAGCTCTTGAATATTAAGGATAAGATGTATTTTTTAGGGATTAATCATGAATATTGGGGAAGCACTAGAAAATTGGCAAACAATATTAGAAACGGAAAATGTTATTACTGAAGAGTCTCGACTTCTAGATGCAGAAACAGCCACTTTTCTGACTCAACAAAAAATTAAGGCGATTTTGCGTCCAGCTAATTCTACTCAGATACAGGAATGTCTCAAAATTGCTAATAAGTTTAATCTCCCTGTCTATCCTATTAGTAGCGGTAAAAATTACGGCTATGGTTCTAGTGTTCCTGTTAGTGATGGTTGTGTTCTTCTAGATTTAGGTCGTTTAGATCGGATTGTCGATTTTAATGAAGAATTGGCTTATGTTACTGTCGAACCAGGAGTTACTCAAAGGCAACTGTATCAATTTTTACAAGATAGCTCTAGTAATTTGTGGATGGATGCTACAGGTTCTAGTCCAGACACTAGTTTGATTGGTAATATTGTCGAGCGGGGTTTTGGTCATACTCCTTATGGCGATCGCTTTGCTAATGTCTGTGGTTTGGAAGTAATTTTACCCACAGGAGAACTAATTCATACTGGTTTTGGTCGATTCCATAATGCTCAGACTAGTTCGGTCTATCGTTGGGGCGTTGGTGCTTATTTAGATGGGCTTTTTTCTCAGTCTAATTTCGGTATTGTCACCAAAATGACTATCTGGTTAATGCCAGCCCCAGAATATTTTCAGGCTTTTTATTTTAGTATTGCCCAAGAAAGTCAATTAGCTGAGGCGATCGACGCTTTACGCCCACTAAGACTAAATGGCACAATTAAATCTGCTGTCCATCTCGGCAATAGCTACAAAGTCCTTTCTTCTATTCGTCAATATCCTTGGGCAGAAGCGCAGGGAACAACACCTTTATCTCCAGAACTAATGAACTATTTTGCTCAAACTTGGAATTTTGGGGCTTGGAATGGTTCGGGGGGATTATACGGTACTAAAAAACAAGTAGCAGAAGCTCGTAGATTAATAAAACAAGCATTAAAAGGAAAGGTTAAAAAATTACAATTCCTCGATAATCGGAAGTTGGCGATCGCACCTTATTTAGCTAAGCCCTATCAACTGCTAACAGGTTTGAATTTACCAGAAATGCTCAAACTGATTAAACCTGTTTATGGCTTAATGAAAGGTATTCCTACCGATACTCAGCTAAAAAGCACTTACTGGCGCAAAAAATTTGCTCCACCAGAACAAATGAACCCAGACAGAGATAAATGTGGTTTGCTCTGGTGCGCTCCTGTTGCACCACTAGAGGGGAAACAGGCGATCGCTATTGCCCAAATAGCTACTTTAACTACCTTAGAGCATCAGTTTGAACCCCTAATTTCGATGACGATTTTGACAGAACGTTGTTTGGGTTGTGTAATTGCGATCGCTTTCGATCGAGAAGTCCCAGGAGAAGATGAACGTGCGCTCGAATGTTATCAAGACTTATCTCAACAACTAAATCAAGCTGGTTATTATCCTTATAGATTAGGAATTCAATCTATGGATACCCTCGAAGCGGGAGAAGATAGTTACCATAATTTACTATCTAGACTGAAACAGGCTCTCGATCCCAATAATATCCTAGCTCCTGGTAGATATATCAAACCTCTAAATAAAGTAGAAAGTAGCAACTAACAAGTTCCAGCAACTCCTGTCAAGAACGGACGAAACTGATAAAGTGCTGACACAACCGTTCTGCTTCGCGAATCGCCCTTACGTTTGTCTTAAATCCTGTAATTAAACTTTGCCATTTTTCTTGCTAAGTAAGCAAAAACTAAAGAAACCCAAGGCAGCAAGGATAGAAGGTTCTGGTACTGTAGAGGGATCGGTAAATTCAGATTGTAAAACGAATAATACTTCATCAGCAATAGCCCTATGAGCAGCACTAGTCAGATGTTGATTATCCCAAAATAAATATTCGTCTGGATTGGTACAAGGACTATAGTTCTCTGGAGAATCTGGTAGCAGGGGAAAATCTATACCCGAACAATTATCCGTCACATTAGTTAAGCCAAATTTACTGGGATTGTTGAGAATATCTTGGAATAATTTTTCAGTATCAAAGGTAATTAAGTTGAGATCGGGGTTAGCTCGATCTAATTGGTTAACCTCTTCTTCTATGAGAATATTTTGTTGCTGAATAAGACTACCAACAAAACCAGCCTCCTCAGGGGTTAATGCTTGACGACCAAAAGGAGTTTGGGCTACATCAGCTTCATTAAAGAGAACAATATTACTCGCACCAAGATCGTTAAGTTTAGAGATTGCGTTAGAAAAGTTGTTGACTGCTGTAGTTGGTATTGTGGTTGGGTCTATATCTTGTTGAAAAAAGGGATCGAGTGCAGCCACATAATCATTAGGCCCTACCCAAATCAAATATAATGCGTCGGGGTTTGCCGTTCCTCCATTGAGTACATCGGCAAAATAATCTACTTGTTGTTGTAATCCAGGTAAATTCCCACCATTCATCAAATTAGAAAGATTTTCATCACCAGTAGTTGCACCACCAAAGGTAAAATTTATTCCGTCTTCCCCAGAGTTTAATTCTGTATATATTTCGGGATTTAAACCAAGATCGCTACTGAGATAGTCTACCCAATTCAAGCCATTGGTAAACCTACCTTGATAATAGTAAGGCTCTGGGGGAAATCCACCACTACTATTGAGTACGTTACCCTGGTCGGAATTACTATCTCCAAAAATATATATTTGCTCAAAATTGAGAGTATTTGCTAGTACAGGATTGCTCCAAAATGCTCCTAGAAAAACTGTAGCACCAACAAGTTTTTGCACAATAGCGGTAATCGACTTGAGTAAAGCTAATTTATTTGTCATGGGAATAATAAGTGAGTTTCAAGTTTTGGACTTACATAGGTATGTTTTGGGAAAAATCCCAGTCAGGTTAAGCAGACACAAATTAATCTATGTATATTAATTTGTCATGTTATATAATACAAATTCTGCAAAAGATTATGGGATTTTTTTAACTTCACTGTATTTAATTAGTCAAAAAACTGGGATTAGAGCAGATTACAGTGCCGATATTCTGCCTTATGCTTTACGAACTAGCCCATTGCTAAAGAGGAACTGATTTTATGTCCACTTAACAAATCTACCTGAGATTACTTTCTCAACCACTTAATACTTCTCGAATTGTGACTGCGAGATTTGGCGAGTTTGACTGAAGCACTATCTCTTAAAGAAACTTATAGAGTTTGTAAGCTCGGTGTTTCCCTAGAAGCTATATCTCCCATCGCTTTCAAAATCACGGTTTTGACAGTCTTATCTGTCACTTTGATAAGCAAACATCACAAATATATTTGATAATTGCTTATTAATTTTCAGGTTGATTTTATACGATCTTCTCAGGTCATCATTGGCATATGAGCATATTAACGTAGACTTAATACATCAAGGTGTAAAGATTCAGTAAACTTACTAATTAATTCGGATAAAGCTCGATCGATTAGCCTATCGACCTCAATTGAGAATAGCGATTGTCTCGAAAAATCGAGATTGTAACCACAATTCTTGTTTATTTAGGGCAGCTTTTTTGAGTATTAAACTTGTCATAAAAAATAGTTGCATATCACATATAAGCTACCTTACTCTAGTAAGTTTGTGTAAAGATTTAATGAAGGTAGGTGCTAGATATGAGTTAAAGTGAAAAAGGCGATCGCCTGAATTTACTTTTGTAAGAAATATCAGTAAAGTTGGCTTACAAAAGAATCTTATAGTTTGCTTAAACAGGCAAAATATAATAACTTAATCAAAAAACAGTGACTTTAAGGTAGCAACCATGAAAATTTTGGTAGTAGAAGACGACGAAAGAATCAGTGATGCCGTTACTGAATACTTATCCGATCTACATTATGCGGTAGAAGCTGTTTATGATGGAGAGGCAGCTTGGGATTTGTTGGATGTATTTACTTACGATCTTATCTTACTAGATGTAATGCTACCCAAAATAGATGGTATTACTCTTTGTCAAAAATTGCGTGCTAAGGGTCATGATACGCCAATCCTCATGATTACTGCGAGGGATACTCTGAATGACAAGATAGACGGCTTGGATGCAGGAGCAGATGATTATTTGGTCAAGCCTTTCGATCTACCAGAATTATCCGCTCGTATTCGTGCCTTATTGCGTCGAGGTAATTCTACTTTACCCCCCGTACTAACTTGGGGAGACTTAAAATTAGACCCCAGTACCTGTGAAGTTTTCTATCAAGATCGATTACTATCTTTAAGTCCTAAAGAGTATAAATTATTAGAATTCTTTCTGCGTAATGGTCGTCGCGTATTTAGCCGAGCGCAAATCTTAGAACATCTTTGGTCATTTGAACAAGTACCAGAAGAAGCTACTGTTAAAGCTCACATTAGAGGATTAAGACAAAAATTAGAATCGGCAGGAGCTCCTCACGATCTAATTGAGACAGTATATGGTTTGGGTTATCGCCTCAAAGAAGAACCATAAACTTATATTTCCTTTAAATTAATTTAATTAAATATGTTTTCAGGTTTACGTTGGCGTTTACTTTTGTCTTACTTAACGGTGATGGCTGCCATATTAAGTATATTTGGGGCAGGAGTGTATGTTTTTTTTAGTCGGAGTCTGTACAATCAATTAGATAAAAAATTGCGTACTTTAGCTCAAGCTGCTACTCCTTCTTTCACTCAGGTTGAAGCTCAAGGTCGTAAATATGTCAATCAAGTTGATATAGTACCTTGGCGAGATATTTTTAACTACGATAGCCAAAGCTTAGAATGGTTTGACGATCGAGAAAGGCTTTTAGCTAAAAGAGGCATAATTGCTTTAGAATCTCCTCCAGAACTCGGTTTTCGGACTTTTACAAAACCCAAAACTGGGATTCCCGTACGTACTCTGACCATATCTGTATTCACAGATAGTTCCTTAGATCGTCCTGAAGGATTTATTAGGGCTAGTCAATCTCTAGAAGAAATATATACGATTAAACAACAGCTTTTTTGGGTACTTATTTTTGGAGGAATGAGTACATTAATCTTGATTGGATTTGGTGGTTTTTGGCTAAGTCAAAAAGCGATCGAACCGATCGAAAAAAGTTTTAGTAGATTAAGGCAATTTACTGCGGATGCCTCCCATGAATTAAGAGGGCCGATAACGGCAATTAAAGCCTCAGTTGATGTGATGCAATGCCATCCAGAACGAATTCACCCTAAAGACGCTAAGAAATTAACAGCGATTTCTAGCGCGACTACACAAATGGGACAATTAATCGAGGATTTATTATTTTTAGCTCGTACTGACAACTCTGAAGATATTCCCACTCGTAAAAGAACTAAAATTGCTCTCAACAAGATTTTACAAGATCTAGTCGTGCTGTTAGAACCTATCGCTAACGAAAAGAATATTATTTTTAGGTACCAGCTACGTCCAGATGTTTATATCTTTGGCGATAGCTCTCAATTAAATCGCCTATTTTCTAATTTAGTTGAAAATGCTTTGCAATATACTCCCCCTGGTGGTATCGTCAATGTTAGTCTCAGTAAACAAAATCGTTTTGCTTTAGTTAGCGTGGAAGATACGGGTATTGGTATTGCTCCAGAGCAGCTTCCTTGTGTCTTCGATCGCTTTTGGCGTGCAGATAAAGCGCGTACTCGTAGAGAAGGGGGTACGGGGTTAGGATTATCTATCGCTAATGCGATCGCTCAAAGCCATGGTGGGAAGATTTCTGTTACTAGTCAAATTAATGAGGGGAGTTGTTTTCAGGTGCGTATTCCTGTTTTGGGACACAATCCCGGGCATCGTGACTAATTTCCTATATTCTCAGTGCTTTTGCCTATTATTCTCATTATGAATTACGTCGGGGCGAAAAGCTGTTCGCCCGTCATTACTATGAATAATAATAGTAGAGTTTGATAGTTTAGATAGGTTTAATTATCGATCTAATTTCCATATTTTTGGTATTCTGCTAGAGAAGTATCAAAAGGATTCATTAAATCGCGGGTAACTATTCTCGGACCACTTTCTGTTTGCTGTTCCATCACATCATGGTAAATAATATCGATTAATCTACCATCTTCAGCAATTTTGGTTTCAGCAAATCCCCCTATACCAGTAATAAATTTTAACTGACCCAAAATAGTACCATTATCAAAACTATCTCCAGTATTAGAAAAGTAAGCATTTTTGAAAGTTTCTGGAATAGATTCTGCCCTAGCCATTCCCATCATCAAAGAACTAGCAAGGGTGAATACCGCTAAAATGGAGCTTAATTTAGTAAACTTAATAAACATTGCCTAACTTATAGAGCGACTTCTGCTCAATACTAACCGAACAATTTATAAAGTAGGAAGTACAAAGTAAGCAATTTCATCTCTGCTAGGAGTAATTTTTTATTTGATTAATTTATGAATAAAACAGAAAATTTTCTGGCTAATGCAAGTTTTGAGGAACTAAGGAAAAAACTACTATCTCTATTAACTAAGTTTGCTTATAAAGAAGGAGACTTTACCCTTTCTTCGGGAGCTAAAAGTTCTTACTATATTAATTGTAAACAAGTTACCCTCAGAGCAGACGGAGCTTTAATTATCGGTCGTCTTTTCTTTTCTTTGTTGCCAGAAGATACTCAGGCAGTAGCAGGTTTGACTTTAGGTGCAGACCCTTTGGTTTCTGCCGTGAGTGTAGTTTCTGCTTACGGCGATCGACCTATTCCTGCTTTAATTATTCGTAAAGAACCAAAGGGACATGGAACTAAAGCTTATCTAGAAGGGCCAAGCTTAGCTAAAGGGTCAAAAGTAGTAGTATTAGAAGATGTGGTTACTACTGGACGTTCTGCAATGCTGGCAGTAGAACGGTTACAAGCAGCAGGATATCAAGTAGAACAAATTATGGCATTGGTCGATCGAAAACAAGGGGGAAAAGAACTATATCAATCCCATGGATTAAAATTTAAACCTTTATTTTCGATCGAAGAATTGCAACAATACACAGCTTAAAAATACTTTACTTTTCCTCATATTCAGAAGAGAAAGTATCGGTTAAGCTGAAGGTATAACGTTATTATTTTTAATTATTCCCAGATTTATGAATACTCTTTCTTCTCGTAATTTTAAGCAACTTGATTGGTCTACTCCAGTCATGCTTGCTTTAGGATTTTGGTTGAGTAGTAGTTTAGTTTTAGACTGCTTAATTGTTCCCAGTTTGTTTAAAACTGGCATGATGAGTCAAGTCGGATTTGTTAACCTTGGTTATACAATTTTTGAATCTTTTAACCATCTAGAATTGTTATGTGGTTCTGTAGTTCTAGCTGGCTGTCTGGCACTTGGCTATCAACACTATCTCCAGCGTCAGCAAAGTAATTGGCCCATTGCTCTTGCCAGTATTCTATTATTAATTGCCATTGCCTACACTTACATTCTGACTCCGCAAATGAGTGGTTTGGGGCTATCTATGAATCTTTTTGAGCCTGTTAAAACTATGCCAGAGTCTATGATGATGATGCACGGAATCTACTGGTTGTTAGAGGTAGTAAAGTTAGCAACAGCCACTATCTTATTGCGTTGGTGCTATCGTAATTCTGGTAATCTAGCTTAATAGGGGATTTTTAGCTTGTCATATATTGCTTAACTTCGGCATAACCTACATACCAAAAATAAAGAGTCAGATTAAGCAATCCTATTAGTTTAGTTCCATCTTCTAGCATGGCATGAGCTGCTCTACTAGTCATCGGAGTAATATCTACCACACTAGAAAAGGCAAATAAACAGCCCGCAACAAGCAATGGAAAATAAGGCGTTTTTCTAATTTTTCGTCTAAATTTCCAGCCATATAAAATTAATAATGAGCCATAGATTGAATAAACTATGGCTTTTACTTTGATATAGGCACCAAAGAAAACAACTAAAATAAGTGTAAGTCGAAAGCGATCGTCAAAGTAAAATAGGGTCATTAGTAATGCACTGACCAGAAAAAAATTTTTGGCGCGAAAATCTGTTCTTGGTAGTAAAAAAGTAGTAAATAAGCAAACCGCGATCGCTATACCCCACAAAATTTCTGAAATCCCTGTAAACCAACCAAAATAAAAAGTTCTAATACTGAAAGGATCGCTGAATAAATTTTCAATTCCTTCTCCTTTGTTTTGACTTTTGGCATAAATGCTCAAACAGCCCAAAGCAATTATAGTTAGACTATTTAACCAAACTAATAAAGGGAGAGAAAACAGGTGTTTTTTGCCGATACTTATTAGCGATCGCAATCTTTGAACTATCAAATTTTTTTGGTTCATAAATTGGCTAGCTAAAATCGAGATACTAGGCCAATTCTAGTATTTTCAAATCGAAAACAGCAAATCGCCCAATCTTAAGAAAACTTGAAAATATTTGGCATTTAAAATTTTAGTTTCTTTTCTAATCTAGAAATTATCAATTAATAACTAATATGTAAAGAACTGATATGTAGAGTAGCTGATTTTCCCCACACACTGTTATCGCGGAGATGAGCTTAAAAATACTTAAAGTTCAGGAAAATCTCAAAAATATTGTCAACCAATGAAGAACTTAGTGATTAGAATTGCCTGGGTGGTTAGTGTTGTTTTTAGTCTAGTCCAGATGTCAAAACAAGTCGCAGATGCTTGTCAACCCGCAGAACAATATAGTAAGTCACAACTACTGATAGCACAGAATATAAGCTTGTGTCAACAATTAAAAAAAGAGTATCAAGAGGTACATTCTTTTGAGACACAAAACTTTTATATTAATGTTTGTCGCTACAAGCAAAAATATTATTATCATCGTAAATCCAAACATAACCCGAATCAGATTATCTTATTACCTGCCAATACGATTTTGAATGGCAATATGTTTAGAGCTAGCGATCAGGGTACAACTTATATTGTCGGCACTAGTCCAGAAGGCTATTACTCTTCTGTGATGTACGAAAATAACGAAATTATTTTAGAACCAGAATTAAAATCATCTGCTTTAGTTAACGATAGCATCGAGCTAAATACGGAAAGTTTTGATAATAGTCAAAATAAGTGGCTAAAATGTCTACAAGGATATGGCCATGCCTCTATGGATTATAGTTAACCGTTAATTATCGAGACCGCTTTACTCTAAACTAGAGAATCGATCGGTGGCTTCAATGAGAGCATGACGAATACCAGGTTCTGCTACAGAATGACCCGCATCAGGAACAACAATAAATTCTGCTTCTGGCCATAGTTGATGTAACTCCCAAGCCGTAATCATGGGGCAAACAACATCATATCTGCCCTGAACAATTATTCCAGGAAGGTTACGGATCCGAGATACATTTTCTAATAGCTGGTTTTCTGTAGTAAAAAATCCGCCGTTAACAAAATAGTGGCATTCGATCCTGGCAAAAGCTTCTGCAAACTCTTCTGCTCCAAAACGTTTGATTGTTTGTACCGACGGAATTAATTTACTAGTACTTGCTTCCCAAATTGACCAAGCGCGGGCTGCTTCTAGACGAATGTTTTTGTCCTTACTAGTCAATCGTTTGTAATAAGCAGAAATTAAATCATTTCTTTCTTCAAAAGGGATTGGTTTGAGATATTCTTGCCAAGCATCGGGATAAATATAACTTGCTCCTGACTGATAAAACCAGTGTAATTCTTGAGGTCGCAACATAAATATTCCCCGCAAAATCAAACCGCGACAACGGTTGGGATGGGTTTGACTGTAAGCCAAGGCAAGGGTACTACCCCAACTACCACCGAAAACAACCCATTTTTCGATCTGTAGATGCTCTCGTAGTTTTTCGATATCACTAACTAAATCCCAAGTAGTATTTTCTCGTAATTCTGCATAGGGAGTGCTTTTGCCACAACCACGCTGATCGAAAATAACAATACGCCATTTTTGAGGATCGAAGTACTGACGATACATTGGTGTAATTCCTCCGCCAGGGCCACCATGAAGAAAGATGACTGGTTTACCTTGGGGATTGCCCGACTCTTCATAATGAATAGTATGGAGAGCAGAAACTTTTAATTTACCTTCTTGATAGGGTTCTAGCGGTGGATATAAATCTCTCATAGTTTTTAGGCGAGCATACGGTTCTTATTTTAATGAGATGGGGGTCAAGGTAATTATAAAAATAAGTCCGATTCAAACTAGTTCAATATAAAGATAAACTCAACTACTAAGGTACTGGTATTGCTATCCTGAAAACAGTTATTCTCTCTCTTGGGTTAGCAACTTTTATGAGTAGTCAACAAGTGCGAATTTGTATTATTGGTGGTGGGTTTGGTGGTTTGTATACTGCTTTACGCCTCAGTGAATTGGATTGGCAGCAAGAACAAAAGCCAGAAATAGTTTTAATTGATAAGAGCGATCGCTTTTTATTTTCTCCTTTATTGTACGAATTAATTACAGGGGAAATGCAAACTTGGGAAATTGCACCACCTTTTGAGGAAATTTTAGCCCATACAGGAGTTATTTTTTATCAAAAAGAAGTAACGGGGATCGATATTAACAGTCAAGAAGTACAATTATTAGATTCTGCGCCGATTAATTATGACAAATTAGTTATTGCTATGGGAGGCAAAACTCCTTTAGATATCGTTCCAGGTGCGATCGAACATGGGATACCTTTTCGGACTTTGCAACACGCCTATCGTTTAGAAGAAAAATTGAGATGGCTAGAAGAAGCAAATCCAGAAAAAATTCGGGTGGCCGTTGTTGGTGGAGGTTACAGTGGTGTAGAGTTAGCTTGTAAAGTAGCCGATCGCTTAGGCGAAAAAGGAAGAATTCGGATTATCGATCGAGGTGACAAAATTCTCAAAAACTCCCCAGAATTTAATCGCCAAGCAGCAACAAAAGCTTTAGAACAAAGAAAGATTTGGCTTGACTTAGATACAGAAGTCGAACGAGTTGAAGCCGATTCTATTTCTCTACTCTACAAAGGGAAATTAGATATCATTCCTGTAGATATAGTCCTCTGGACGGTAGGCAATCAAGTATCTCAATTAATTACAGAATTACCCCTAGAACACGATAGCGAGGGATTACTAATTACTCAATCTACTCTACAAGTAAGGGGGCAAGAAAATATTTACGCCTTAGGAGATGTGGCTAATATTAAGGATGCTAGTGGGCAAATAGTTCCTGCTACTGCACAAGCAGCTTTCCAACAATCGGATTATTGTGCTTGGAATATCTGGGCTTCTCTTACCCATAGACCCTTATTACCATTTCGCTATCAGCCTTTAGGAGAAATGATGACTTTAGGTACAGATAATGCTACTCTGGCTGGTTTGGGGCTAAAATTAGATGGCTCTCTGGCTTATGTTGCTCGTCGTTTGATTTATTTGTATCGCTTACCTAGCTTAAAACATCAACTAACAGTAGGAATTAACTGGATTACTCAACCTTTGGTTAATCTAATTGCTGGTAGTTAATTATTCTAGATAAGTAAATAGATTTTGAGTAACTGAGGAATGACGAATAATCTTTTAGAAGTAGAAAATGTTTATGCGGGCTATATCCAAGACTTGAATATTCTCCAAGGAATTAACTTTGTAGTCGCCCCAGGGGAGTTAGTAGCAGTAATTGGTCCTAATGGTGCGGGAAAATCTACTTTAGCTAAAACTATTTTTGGACTGTTGACTCCCAACCAAGGCAAAATTTTGTTTAAAGGAAAAGATATTACTAAGTTCAAGCCAGATCGGATCGTGCGGGAAGGAATGTGTTACGTCCCCCAAATTTCTAACGTTTTTGCCTCTCTTTCTGTGGAAGAAAACCTAGAAATGGGAGCATTTATTCGTCAAGGTTCGCTGAAAAGTTTAAAAGACTCTGTTTATTCTATGTTTCCCAGATTAGCAGAACGTCGCCGTCAAAAAGCGGGTACTCTCTCTGGAGGGGAAAGACAAATGTTAGCTATGGGGAGAGCCTTAATGCTCGATCCTGACTTGCTATTACTCGATGAACCTTCCGCAGCTTTATCACCTATCTTAGTTAATAGTGTGTTTGAACAGATTAAAGCGATTAACCAAACAGGAAAAGCGATCGTCTTAGTAGAACAAAATGCCAAAAAAGCTCTGATGATGTCCGATCGAGGCTATGTTTTAGAAAATGGGCGCGATCGCTATTGTGGTACGGGAGCAGATTTATTAAACGATCCCAAAGTTGGAGAGTTGTATTTAGGGGTAGCCAAGTAAAGCTTACCGAACTCTCCGCGATCGGCTATTAGTTTTTTTGGCGTTGCCGAGCGAAAGTATGAGGTACAAATGTTATCGTTCCTAGCTATCAGCGATCGGCTTTTAAAATATAAAAGTAATTAATAACTTTCATACCGAGGGTTCAGCAACACCGTTTTTTTGAGTATATTCAGTAAGCCTTAAATATAGCTAATCTATGGGGAAAGCTATCGGCAACCCAAAGATTCGCGAGTATCAACTCCAGTCTTAGAATTAGTACCCGAAGCATTGGCGCAAAGTTGCTTTACTTGTTGTTTTTCCAAAACAGCTAAACTAAAATCAGCCCCAGTTGCTTTAGCTCCTTTAAAACTAGAAAAAGATAGAATAGCTCCTTCAAACAAAGCATCACTTAAATCTGCACCATCAAAATTAGTCAGATAAGCAAAGCCATAGCGAAAATCTACTCCCTGCCAATTGGCATTAGTCAAATTAGAGCCATTAAAAACAGCACCTCTTAGATCGGCATTACTGAAATCAGCCGATTCTAGATTAACTTTGGCAAAATCTGTGGTTTTGAGGTCTTGGTTGGCAAAATTGCCATTTTTCAAATCCTCTTCACTAAAATTAGAGGGAGTCACCGAAGAAGAACTTGCTGCTTGTACTGGCACGGGAAACAAAAGTAAAATTGACAGCAATAACAGGATACCTAGTCGAAAAAAATATTTCATGGTGCAACAATAAAATAAACAATAAATCCACTCAGTTTATAAGAATACAATAGACCTTGGATACAAATCTTAATTTGTTGGCTTGCGTAAAGTAGTTAGTAGTTAGTGGTGAGTAGTTAGTCGCGAGTTACTGATGTCAATAGTTTTACTGAAGTATGGTTCTTTGAGGCAATTTTGAGATACCTTAAAACAAAAGTCACAGTAATATTAGAGCCTAAAAAGTGATGGGAATCGATCGTAGAGAATATCAGCAACGCCGAGAACAATTAATGAGTAAAATCGGTAGGGGAACGGCTATTTTTCGTAGCGCACCTATGGCAGTGATGCACAACGATGTAGAGTATGTGTATCGTCAAGATAGTGATTTTTATTATCTGACAGGATTTAATGAGCCAGAAGCTGTTGCGGTATTTGCTCCCCATCACGAGGAACATCGCTACATTTTATTCGTACAATCCAAAGATCCTAAACAAGAAACTTGGACTGGTTATCGCTGTGGTGTAGATGCAGCTAAAGAAATTTATGGTGCAGACGAAGCCTATCCGATTACAGAATTAGATGAGAAACTACCCCAGTATTTAATGAATGCCGATCGCATTTACTATCATTTAGGACGCGATCGCTCGTTTAATAATGTAATTATCTCTCATTGGCAGAAATTAATGGCAGGATACCAAAAACGCGGTACAGTACCTTTAGCTTTAGAAGATACAAGACCAATTACTTTTCCTTTGCGCTTACTTAAAAGTCCTGGGGAAATAGCCATGATGCGTAAAGCGACGGAGATATCGGCAAAAGCCCATAATCGTGCTTTTGAATTTGCTCGTCCTGGAGTCTATGAATATCAGGTACAAGCAGAAATCGAACATACATTCCGTCAAGAAGGAGGAATGGGGGCTGCGTATCCTTCGATCGTTGCTTCTGGCGCAAATGCCTGTGTGCTGCACTACATCGAAAACGAGCGCACTATGGAAGATAATGAATTGTTACTCATTGACGCGGGTTGTTCTTATGGTTACTACAACGGCGATCTTACTCGTACTTTTCCCGTGGGGGGAAAGTTTACCCCAGAACAAAAAACCCTCTACGAACTGGTTTTAGAAGCCCAACTAAAAGCGATCGAAGAAGTAAAGCCAGGCAAATCTTATAATGAGTTCCATGATATGGCAGTATGTGTTCTGGTACAGGGATTGATCGATTTGGGTTTACTTAAAGGGGATTTAGAAGAAATAATTAAAGAAGAAAAATACAAGCCTTTTTATATGCACCGTACTGGACATTGGTTGGGTTTGGATGTCCATGATGTAGGAGTTTATAAGCATAATGAAGAAACCTGGCAAATTCTTCAACCAGGTCATATCCTTACAGTAGAACCAGGTATTTATATTTCTCCTTATATCGAACCTGCTGAGGGACAACCAGAAATTCCCGACAATTGGAAAGGTATCGGTATTCGCATCGAAGACGATCTCTTAGTGACGGAAACTGGTCATGATATTCTGACAGCAGATGTACCCAAGTCCGTAGCAGATATGGAGAAATAAAAAAAACTTAAGTGATATTTCTCTGGTTAGATGCGATCGCCCGTAAAATAGGTAAGCATTACGGGCAGTAGTAAATTTTTTTGATGAATGCAGATACGTATTAAAACAATTTTTCAGCTATTGCGGGAAGCTTTCCAAGAATGGCAACAAGATAAAGCATCTTTGCTGGCTGCTGCTTTGGCATACTATACAGTATTTTCGATTACTCCATTATTAGTAATTGCCATCGCGATCGCTGGTGCGGTTTTCGGACAAGAGGCTGCTAGAGGAGAAATACTCGACCAAATTAACTCTTTAGTCGGAACACAAGGAGCGCAGGCAATAGAAACAGCTTTAGCTAATGCAAATCAGCCTCAACTTAGTAGTGCAGCCTCTATTATTAGTATAGTAATCTTACTCATCGGTGCATCTGGGGTATTTGCACAATTACAAGAAGCACTCAATACCGTGTGGAATGTCCAAGCCAAGACAGATGGAGGAATTTGGCTTTTTATTCGCAAACGGCTATTATCCTTTGGGATGGTGCTGGCGATCGGCTTTTTGCTGCTAGTATCTTTAATTCTTAGTGCGATGTTGTCAGGAATAAGTAAACTAGAAATCAATATTCTTCCTGGCTTTACTTCTCTTTGGCAGTTATTAAATTTGGCGATTTCTTTTGGCTTTATCACCTTGTTATTTGCCCTAATTTACAAATATCTTCCTGATGTGAAAATTCGCTGGAAAGATGTTTGGATAGGCTCAGCTATTACTGCTTTATTATTTACCTTTGGCAAATCCCTAATCGGCTTATATTTGGGTAGAGGTAGCTTGGGTTCGGCTTATGGTGCTGCTGGTTCTTTAATAGTTTTTCTTGCCTGGGTATTTTATTCGGCTCAGATTCTGTTATTTGGTGCAGAATTAACCCAAGTTTATGCTCGCAAATACGGCAGAAGAATTCGCCCCGATCGCCATGCGGAAATCAAAAATTCTGTTTATAGCAAATAACAAGCGACAAATTCTGGCTTCTCTAACTTTATCAATATATCCAAGGTAAGACTACTAAATAAAAAGTTCTTTCCTATTGCAGATGTTCTAGCACTTGGTTAATTGGTGTAATGAAGAGGAAGTTACAAAAGTTATCATTTTTATGTCTAAATTAAATATTGGATTAACAGAAGAACAACGTCATGGAGTAATTGAATTATTAAATCGCGATCTTGCCGATTTTTATTTACTTATCATCAAAACTATTTAGGTGGGAAAAAGTAATTCGGTGATTACTAATTACTGATTAGGTGATTACTCACCCTATATTTAAACATTGTTTAGAACAACTTTAACTCTCTTCTGTCAGAGTGGGTCAAAACCTTGATTTTTCGTTGGCTGAAATGGCGTAAATTCGTTAAATTCTCCTAGATTGACAAAAGAGGGTTAATCAATTTTATTAATTAGAATTTAACTCCAATGACAACAGAATATAAAGCAGAACGTACAATTACAGCCGTATTAAAAGAAGAACAGCAAGTAGATAACATAGTTCGTCGTCTGATCGATCGAGGCGTACCCCAAGACTATATTTCCGTCATGGGTCAGAACTTCCAATCTAAAACCCGTATTGCAGGTTTCATCACCAAAAAAGATGTCATTTTAGGGGGTTTGCGGACTGGTGCGGTTTTTGGTTCTTTATTTGGTTCTCTCCTCAGTCTATTTACAGGGGTAGGGGTATTATTTATTCCCCGAGAGAAATATTGGACAAAGTTGGACAGTCTTCCCTAGTTATAGGTTTGGAGCCAAGAGTTTTTTCGTAAAATGGGACAAATTGCCCCGAATTTTAATACATAAATACTAAAATAAGTGCTAAAAATAGGGGCAATTTGTCCAAGACTGTCCAACTTTGTCATATTTTTTTGTAACCCTTTATCGGTTCTGTAGTAGCAGCAGGGCCAATTACTTCAGTTTTATTAGGTGCAGCGACAGGGGCGATCGCGGGTAGTGCTGGTGCTGGATTAGCTTCTGCGTTAGCCACTTTAGGAATGCCAGAAGAAAAAGCAGCAGTTTACGAAACTCGCCTCAAAGCGGGAGAATTCTTATTAATGGCGGAAGTACCTGCGAATAAATCTGGAGAGTATCAACTATTAACGGGACTTTGACAGTTTTTACCTACCAAAAAGGGGTGAAAGCCTCACCAGACGGCGATTTAACCTCGACGAGGTTAAATCGCCTGAAACCCAGATATATTAAGAATTTAGCTATTTTGAGGT
>JBFRWK010000316.1:0-40264 GCA_051439545.1 Xenococcaceae cyanobacterium
CTAGAACACCGATTCAGTATTCAGAATCCAGTCCCCATCTGGGATTACGGGAGTTCTCAAAAGTCGAGATTTCGTTGACTCAATATCCGAAAAAGTAGTTTTTGGCATTACTGAATCGGTGTTCTAGAGGATGGTTCCCCAGCAAGCGATTGATAATTTCGACAATGCCGACTTCATCTACTATACCTGCAATGATTCCGAGATGGTCAATGTCTTGAACATCGATTTCCATAGGTTGGTTCTGTTTCAATGGATCAAATTGAAAGACTTTCAATAAATATCTCATCTTTCAGTCAACCTGCTGAATGTAGGCTAGATGATTCGTGACATATCCCGACACTCATCCTAAGGATAGAGTGCGGGCTTCCAATCCTCGCAGATCGGTATTTCTGGATCGGCACTTATCTAGGCAATAAACCCCCGACAGTACGCCATTACCAGACAGTTTCCTTTCCGACTCGTCCAGCCGTACTATACTCTCTAGTCCTCGGTTAAGTATTACTTCAGCACTTGCATGGTCGCGTGTGGTTTGGTAGTTACACACGGGACAGATATGAAGGCGTTGAGATAGTTCTTTCTTGCCCGTATGCGTATTACAATTGGGACAAATCTGACTAGTGTACTTATGGTCTACTTGAGCAAAGTATTTACCTCGTTTCCAACAAACCCAAGACAATAGCTGTCGGAATTCACCAAAACCACCATCGAGCATATACTTACCCAGAAAACCTTTAGCGGATCTGCAAAAGTCGATATCCTCGACAAAAATCATGTCTGCCATATCACATAAGGTGTGGCTTGTCTGAAAGTGAAAATTTTTCCGAGAATTAGAGATTTTATGGTGAAGTCGAGCAACCTCTCGCACACTAGCTAAATTACTAGAAAAAATTTCGCTCGATCGACTTGTTCCAAGTTTGTAATTGTCTTGAGGCTGTAACAAAACCATTAACGAATTTTGGCGGATAAAAAAATGGTCGTAAGTTCATGCCATCAGTCTAGATCGATGCTTTTAAAAAAAATGTTGACAATAAATATAAAATTGTTGACAATCTTGAATGCGGTCTATATACTCGATCGTGTTTAGACTTATGAGTAAAAGTAATTTGCAATAGCCAACAATATTAGTCATTTGTAGCAGTTAAGGATTTATACAAGCGATCGAGTAGAGAGAGAATTTACATTCTGATGATTAAAAAAAATTCAAAAGTCAAATCTCCTAGTCTCGATGTAAAAGCAGCAGATATTTTACGAGCAGAAATTCTCAATGGTAGTTTTGCTCCAGGTTCTCGTTTATTAGAAATAGAGCTATCCACTCGACTAAATTTAAGTCGGGGGACTATTCGCTCGGCATTACAACAACTAATTCATGAGGGTTTAGTGGTTCAATACCCTTACCGAGGCTGTATGGTTATTAGCATAAGCTCTCAGGATGCTTGGGAATTATATACTTTGCGGAGTACTCTAGAAGGATTAGCAGCAAAATTAGCAGCAGAAGCGATCGCTCCTGGTAAAGCGGATATTCTCACCAAAGCCTTACAAAAACTAGAAATAGCAGTAGCCAAGAAGAATTGGCAAGATTTTGCGATCGCTGATTTTGAGTTACATAAAGCGATAATTCAATTTTCTGGTCATCGTAGACTACAAGAACAATATCGAATTATCGAACATCAAGTTTTGCTGTATATCAGAGAATGTAACTTACTTCGACCTAGTTTAGAAGAACTATTTGAAGATCATCAAAAGCTTGTAGAAGCAATTTGTGATGGGGATGCAATTTTAGCCGAGGAAATTGCCAAAGCGCATCATACAGATGGGGAATTGATGGTGAAATATCTACAGTCATTAGAGAGACAAGCTTCAATAACAAGTAGCGAGTAGTAAGTTGCTTATTAATTTCTAACGACTAACAACCCTTCGGGCAGTGCGCGTTCCCTTGCGTCTTTCGCCGACGCGGGGTCGCACTGCTAACAACTAACAACTAACAAAATGATTGACTTCGATCGATATAAAATCATCACCTTTGATTGTTACGGAACATTAATTGACTGGGAAAGCGGAATGTTAGGAGTATTAAAACCCTTACTCGCTAATCATGGTGTGGATTTAGACGATGAGGAAATTCTCAAGAAATTTGCCGAGTTTGAATCCAGACAACAACAAGGAGAATATCTTAGGTATTATGATGTTCTTAAAGCGGTCGTGCGTAAATTCGGAGAAGAATTTAATTTTGAACCATCTTTAGCCGAACAGAATTCCCTACCCGATTCGATTAAGCACTGGCAACCCTTTCCAGATACAGTAAAAGCCTTACAATTATTAAAAAGTAGATTTCAGCTAGGGATTATATCGAATATAGACAACGATCTTTTTGCCGATACAGCCAAGCATCTAGGCGTTGAATTTGACTATATTATTACCGCCGAACAGGTAAAAAGTTATAAACCTTCCCTTAACAACTTTAAATATGCGATCGAACGTATTGAATTTCCTGCCGAACAAATAATTCATGCTGCTTGTAGTGTCTATCACGATATTGTTCCTGCAAGCTCTCTAGGATTAACTACAGTATGGATCGATCGTAGAGCAGATCGTCAAGGAAGTGGTGCTGCTTTACCTGCCACTGCACGAACCGATCTCAAAGTTTTAGATTTAGGTAGCCTCTCGAAAATATTATTCAATTAAAAGCCCCGTCACGGGATATTGACTTTATTTTTATCTATTTCTGTACTCTTTATTTGCCATAATCACTGTAACTCCATGTGATTTCTGATGGCTAACTTTATGGGTCAAAGCTTACAAAATGGCAAATATACCCTCAACGAAGAATTGGGACAGGGGGGATTTGGAATCACTTACAAAGCTACCAACTTAATCTTGAATCAAGTGGTAGTGATTAAAACTTTAAATTCTTTACTTAGAGAAAATTCTAAGGCAGATAAATTAAAAAGTCGGTTTAAGGATGAAGCCAGAAGACTAGCAAAATGTTCTCATCCTAATATTGTCAGAGTTAGCGACTTTTTTATTGAAGATGAACTGCCCTACATTGTCATGGAATACATTCCTGGATTAACATTGAAGCAGATAGTGCTGCCAGACAACCCTTTACCAGAAAATACTGCTCTTAACTACATTCGGCAAGCAGGGAAGGCATTAAAAGTTGTCCATCAAGAAGGTTTACTTCATCGAGACATCAAACCTGAAAATTTGCTCTTACGTCAGGGGACTGAACAAGTAGTACTGATTGACTTTGGTATTGCGCGAGAGTTTCAATCTGGTGCTATTCAGACTCATACAAACTATGTTTCTGAAGGTTATGCACCTATCGAGCAGTATTTACCCAAAGCAGTGCGTACCCCTGCTATTGATGTTTATGGTTTGGCTGCTACCCTTTATACTTTATTAACTGCTAGAATCCCTTTATCAGCGATAAGACGACAGGATCTTCCCCCCCTCGATCCCCGTCAAGTCCGCCCTAATTTGAGCAATTGGGTAAGTCAGGCAGTGATATGCGGAATGAATTTAGAGCCAGAAGATCGCCCTGCTAGTGTAGAAGAATGGTTGGCTCTTCTGCCCAAAACTGTCAGTTCTTCACGGGACAAGAATAAGCCACCTTCGTTGATGACCACCCAACCAGTTATTCTCCAGCAGCAAGTTGGCAAAGATCTTACCAATGTTAAGTTAACGCCTATTGTTCAAGCTCAAAAAGATAACAATAATCAGAAAACAAATTTGTTCGCTTTATCTGGCGATCGCCAGAATAATTTACTAAAAAAAGAGCGAATTAAACAAAATGCCAATAAAAACTTAAATATAGCTTTTTTATCTGTAGTTTCTCAGTTTTCGCTGTTACGCCAAAGAAAAGTCATGGCGATATTAGTTACAGCCATACTAACCTTGGGGGGATGGTCACTGGTTAAGTGGAGATTTTCATCTTCCGAATTACCTCTTATCAGAGAAGAGATTAACGAGTTTGAGCCAACACCAATACCTCAAACTTTTGATGAAGAGTATCAACCATCTATTTTAGAAAAAACATTGTTATCTCCTCCTACTGAAATCGATGCTACATCTGTTTCATCTCCATTAGTTGATGAAATTCCCTTAGTCGAAAATAAGCTACCTCAGACCCTCTCAAAACCTTTAGTTCAAGAACAAAAACTAGAAACTGAAAAATCCCAGTCAAAAACTTCAACTCCTGTCGATGAGGCTCTCTCCATCGAACCAAAAAAGATACCCATCCCCCCAAAAACTGCTCCTAATGTTCCAGAAATCCAAATTAGAGAGACTCAAAAACAACGGGAAAAACTCAAAAAACAAGCCGAACAACAACGGGAAAGACTCAAAAAACAAGCTGAAAGACAACAAGCTGGTAAAGGTAAAGATAGAGGTAAAAAAGGCAAGTAGCATTCAAGCATAGAAAATATTATATTCATGAGGTTCTTTGCAATACATTTGAGGATGCTGAAGGAGGTTATATAATCACTCTCAGTGTAAAAATAGTAAAGAGCGGGCAAGAAAATATGCGAATCTTATTTGTATCAGCAGAAGCAGCACCCATTGCTAAAGTAGGTGGGATGGGAGATGTAGTTGGTTCATTACCTAAAATACTCAGAAAACTAGGACATGATGTTCGCATATTTATGCCTTATTATGGCTTTCTACCAGATAAGATCGATATCCCTAGCGATCCTGTATGGTGGGGATATGCCATGTTTCAAGATTTTGCCGTTTACGAAACTGTTTTACCCGATAGTGATGTACCCTTGTATTTATTCGGTCATCCAGCTTTCGATCCCCGTCGTATTTATGCAGGGGAAGATGAAGCATGGCGGTTTACCTTTTTTGCTAACGGTGCAGCCGAATTTTGTTGGAATTATTGGAAACCTGAAATAGTTCATTGTCATGACTGGCATACAGGTATGCTTCCTGTCTGGCTAAATCAATCTCCTGACATTAGTACCGTTTTTACCATTCACAACTTAGCTTATCAAGGCCCTTGGCGTTGGTATCTAGAAAGAATTACTTGGTGTCCTTGGTATATGCAAGGACATAATACCATGGCAGCAGCAGTACAATTTGCCGATCGAGTGACTACAGTTTCGCCTACTTATGCCGAACAAATTAAAACGGCTGAATACGGTGAAAAACTCGAAGGATTATTATCATTTATTTCTGGCAAAACCAGAGGTATCCTCAACGGTATCGATACTGACAGCTATAATCCCGATACCGATAAATATATTAATCAAAATTTTACTGCCGAAACTCTGGAAAAAAGAAGACCGAATAAAATAGCTTTACAAGAAGAATTGGGTTTAGAAGTTAATAAAAATGCTTTGTTGATGGGGGTTGTTTCCCGTCTAGTGGCGCAAAAAGGCATCGATTTAATGCTGCAAATTATCGAGAAATTCATGTCTTATACTAATGCTCAATTAGTGGTTTTAGGTACAGGCGATCGACAGTACGAAACCCAACTATGGCAACTAGCTTCTAAGTTTTCGGGGCGTATTTCTGTACAGTTGCTCTACAACGATCCTCTTGCCAGGCGTATTTATGCTGGTTGTGATGTCTTCCTAATGCCTTCAAAGTTCGAGCCTTGTGGTATCAGTCAAATGCTAGCTATGCGTTACGGCTGCATTCCTATCGTCAGACGTACGGGAGGCTTAGTAGATACGGTTTCCCATCACGATCCGATTAATAAAGCTGGCACTGGCTATTGTTTCGATCGCTACGAGCCTCTTGACTTATATACCTGTATGGTAAGAGCCTGGGAAGGATTTCAATACAAAGAAAAATGGCAAGAACTACAACAAAGAGCCATGGGTAAAGATTTTAGTTGGGTTAAATCCGCTATAGAGTATATTAAAATCTACAAGGAAATTGTGGGACAACCAGTCGATTTAAGTGAAGAAGAGCAAGAAAAACTGGCTGTTTTAAGTAGTAGCTAAGAATAGCTATCTGCTAAAGCCTCTAACAAATAATCATTGTCTGCTTGAGAACGAACGGCGATCCGAAAATAGCGATCGCCAAGTTCGGGAAAACTGATACAGTCTCTAATTAAAATTTGATACTTTTTCAATAATTCTAATTGTAGTTCTGTACTGGGTTTAGCCGTTTTTACTAGTAAAAAATTGACAGAACTAGTTAACGGCTGTAACCCTCCAATAGATGACAATCCTTGCCATAGATGATTTCTAGTAGGTGGTAGCCAGTCCCAAGTCCGTTGTTGAAATTGTTTATCTCGAACGAGAGTCTCTGCTGCTATGGCTGCTAGGGCATTAACTGACCAAGGATCGCGGAATTTTTGCCATTTTTGTAATATAGCAGGATTGGCGATCGCGTAACCAATGCGTAAACCAGGCAGACTGTAAAATTTGGTCAAAGAGCGCAACACGATTAAATTAGGAAACTTGACCACCAGAGAAATTACACTTTGTTCTTGCTCTGGCGATAAAAAGTCCATAAAAGCTTCATCCACCACCACCAGGGCAAATTTGGCTAAATAAGGTAAAATCTCCTCTTTATTCCAAATCTGTCCAGTGGGGTTATGAGGATTATTTAATAATAATCCAGCATTAGCAGGAATAACTTCCTCGAAGGAAAGAATATCGGCTAAAGGAGTTTTTTGTTTTTTAGCTGAATCCGCTAAATTAAGTTGGCATTTAGACCAATTAGCCTCAAAAGCGGTTAAAGCTCGCTCATAGTCACTAAAACTAGGAGCAATAACCTGAGTAACTCTTTGTTTCGATAACTCTTTACCTGCCCAGGTCAATAATTCTGCCGAACCATTGCCAGGTAAAACATAGTCTACTGGTACATGATGGTAATCGGCGAGAATTTTTTTTAACTGAGTATAATTTGGGTCTGGATAGACAATCAAGCGATCGAGATTGGCTTTAATTGTCGCAATTGCTTTTGGTGGAGGGCCTAGAGGATTAATACTAGCCGAAAAATCGACGATCGAAGAAACTGGACAGCTTGCAACTGCTGCTGCCCAAGCCAAATTTCCGCCGTGTTTAGGTCGATTCAAAAGCAGATAGAAAACAAATGAACTAAATAGTTACTTAGGAGCAACTTTTTCTTTAAATAGCTTACCCGCAGAAAAAGCAGGAACATAAGTTTCTGGAATTGTCATAGTCGCTCCAGTTTTGGGATTACGTCCTTCTCTTTCTTTGCGGTGACGGCGTTCAAAAGAACCAAAGCCAACTAAAGTTACTTTATCATTTTCTGCCACGGCATCCATAATGGTTTCGATCGCTGCACTTAAAACTGCATCAGCTTGTTTTTTAGTTACAGTTGCTCTTTGAGCGATTTGATCGACTAATTCACCTTTATTCATACAAAAATCTCCTGTTTGTGAGTGTTATTAGTTTATTGAATATAGCCTGTATCTAAGACCGCGGAGTGCGGTTAGCATAAAATCCGTTGTTTGAGACGAATTATGTGCTGACTTTAACTATATATAAAGTCATCCAAATGAACCTTAGAAAAGTTAATTAAGGTTATAAAACTCTTAAATAACCACAGGCAGTAATTTTCATTGCCTTATTCTAAGCTCTACTTGCCTAATATGGATCGCTGAAACCACTAAATGATGCAGATTTCAACAATTTTTCCGATTTCAGTGTTTATTTTTAGTAATTTGATACATTTAATCTAGTTAAAATTACCGATCCGCTAGTATATTTTTTATCTAACCGTATCGGTATTAGCTTTATGTAAAGTTTTGACTTAGAAGTAAATCGAGCGCGAGTTCGATCGTCTTGTTTCGTTACATAAAGATCGAAATCACCAAAACGGATTATCATAGCATTTGTTGCACCAGGTAGGGATAAATGCAAAAACAACGCGCCTATATTGTCCTAATCTTAATTTTAGTAGCAGCCTCGATCGCTACTCTCGTCAATCTGCCTTTACAGTTAGGTCTAGACCTCAGAGGCGGAGCGCAGCTAACTATTCAGGTTAAACCCACAGAAGAAATTGAGCAGATAACACCAGAAGACCTCCAAGCAGTAAAAGAGGTTATTTCTAATCGGGTTAATGAATTTGGTGTTTCTGAAACAACAGTACAAACAGTAGGAGAAGATAAAATCCTGGTGCAACTACCAGGAGAAAGCGATTCACAAACCGCAGAAAGAAGATTAAAAGGCACGGCTAAATTAGAGTTTCGCCAACAGAAACAAGGCACAGAAGGAGATTTAGCAGCAGAATCTCAAGTCAGACAACAGCTAGCTCTACAATTATCTCTGTTACAAGTTGGTAATGAAGGTAATGTCGCTCCAGAAGAAATTGCTAAATTACAAGAATCCTTAAAAGCATCAGAGCGAGCAATCCTTGACTTATTTAAACCCGTCGGCTTAACAGGGAAAAATCTTAAAGATGCTCTTCCTCAGCCAACTCAAGCAGGTAATCTCTGGGAAGTAGCAATTCGCTTTGATGAAGAAGGAGGTCAAAAGTTTGCCGAATTAACTAAAAATTTAGCGGGTACGGGTCGTAGCCTCGGTATATTCTTAGACGATCGATTAATTAGCGCGCCCGTTGTCGGCGCAGAATTCGCCGATACCGGAATTGCGGGAGGTAGAGCCGTAATTACTGGTAACTTTACCATCGAAAGTGCTAGAGACTTAGCTATTCAAATTAAAGGTGGTTCTTTACCTTTCCCCGTAGAAGTAGTTGAAAATCGTACGGTAGGAGCAACCTTAGGACAAGATAGCGTTCGCCGTAGTATCTATGCTGGTGTAGCTGGTTTAGTCTTAGTGTTGATATTTATGGCTGTTTATTATCGCCTACCTGGTCTTATCGCTAATGCTGCTTTGGGAGTGTATACCCTATTTACTTTAGCCTGCTATTCTCTTGTTGGGGTTACTCTTACTTTGCCAGGAATTGCTGGTTTTATTCTCAGTATTGGTATGGCAGTAGATGCCAATGTTTTGATTTTTGAACGCACTAGAGAAGAATTACGCGCAGGTAAAACTTTATATCGTTCGGTAGAATCGGGATTTTATCGAGCTTTTTCCAGTATTTTGGATAGTAACGTTACTACCCTAATCGCTTGTGGAGCTTTACTCTGGCAAGGTTCGGGATTAGTTAAAGGTTTTGCTTTAACTTTAGCAATTGGCGTAGTAGTGAGTATGTTTACCGCCGTTACCTGTAGTAGAACTCTAATGTTATTAACAGTATTAGGTTTACCAAAAGTAAGACAAAAACCAGAATTGTTTTGCCCTAATTTACCAACAGCCAATAAATCTTAAAATAATTATCTATTCACCGTCAAAAAGATAACAATGAATAAATTTAGTGTCAATAAAACACGGATTCTGTGGTGGATAATTTCCTCGATCGCCATTGTAATTAGTCTTGCTGCCATGGGATTCTCTTTGGCTCAATTTAACGCGCCTTTACGTCCAGGTTTAGACTTTGTAGGTGGTACTCGCTTACAAATAGAAAGAGATTGTTCCATACCAGAAAACTGTAACGAACCCATTGAAATCGCCGAAGTCAGACAAGTTTTAGAAGCAGAAAACCTCGGTAATAGCACAATCCAATTATTAGGAGATAACAAGCAAATTCTGGCAGTACGTACCCAGAATCTAGATGTAGAAGAGCGTACCCAACTTCAAACAGCTTTAAGCGATCGAATCGGGAAATTTAATCCTCAAACCATTCAAATTGATTCAGTTGGCCCTACTATCGGTCAAGAATTGTTTACTTCTGGTTTACTCGCTTTAATTATTTCCTTTTTTGGCATTATTGCTTACTTGAGCGTGCGTTTTCAGTTCGATTATGCCCTATTTGCCATCTTGGCTTTATTCCATGATGTACTAATCACGGCAGGAGTATTTGCCATTTTAGGGTTAGTCGCTCAAGTAGAAGTAGATAGCTTGTTTTTAGTATCCTTACTAACTATTATTGGTTTTTCGGTTAATGATACTGTAGTAGTTTACGATCGCATCAGAGAAACCATCAAAGTCGATTCTCATCGTTCTATTGAAGAGATTGTCGATGATGCAGTAAATCAGAGTTTAACCCGCTCGATTAATACTACCTTGACTACACTATTACCCTTATTAGCTATTTTCTTATTTGGCGGACAAACTCTAAAATTCTTTGCTTTGGCTTTGATTATTGGTTTTATTTTAGGAGCATATTCTAGTATTTGTATTGCCAGTACTTTGTTATCTTGGTGGAGAATGAATAAAAAAAATAATCAGACTGTAGCGATCGCTGATTCAGCAACTTCTGATTAATTATTAATAGTATTGATGACAGAATTAGACCCTAATTTAGACAGACAAATTAAAAAACTTCATCGACTAACTGTGTGTTTTCGATGGTTTACTGTAGTGTTGTGCTGGTTAACTTTGGGCATTTTTGGTATTCGGAGTTTACTGCCACAGATTAATCTTTGGTTAAACTATTTCACTTGGTCAGCAGTCCGTTACACGATTCATTTTAATCCTTTGCCTAGTTTATGTTTGGCTTTTTGTATAGGAATGACAATTTCTGTTTTAGTTTGGCAAAGTAGAAATATTATCTGGGGATTATCCCCCCAAGAGAAGTATCGTTTAGAACAAAAAGTTCATAAGATAATTGCCAAAGGTTCTGCTCATCCTCTTTGGAGATTTATTGTCTAATGGTTATATAGTTGTTAGTTGTTAGTTTTTAGCTTTTAGTTTTTGATTTAACTTAATCTGCGAGTTTCCCGAATTGCTTCAAGATAATCTATAGCTGCCTCTAGCTTAGAATCATAAGCATAAGAAAATTCTTCAAACCATAAACCCTCATCAGTATTAAGATCGAGATTTTGCAACCATTTTTGCGCCTCTTGTCTTAAAGCTTGTCTGCGCCTTTGTTTTTTTTGTTGTTCTCGTCTTTGTTGTTCCTGTAACTCTTGTTGTTTACGCTTTTGTACTTCTCTGTCTTTTTCTTGATATTCTTCTTTTAAATCTTCTAACAAATTATTGTTAAAAGTAGAAGGCGATCGAGTAGAAAAAGATTCTGTTTTGACAACCGATCTAGTTGAATTTTGAGGTGATTTACCCTTGTTTTGCGGTTTTTCTCTAGTAAATTCAGTTTCCAAATCGGATAATATATTATCCAGTTCTCGATCGCTCTGATCCTCTAAATTTTTCTGAGACTTGTTTTGCTTGGTTTTAGCCAATGATGATGGTTTTTTTGGTTCGTATTCTGCTTTTATTTGTGCTAACAAGTCATCCATCTCATTCATCGCTAAACCCTGCCATTACTAAATCTGAGGCATTACTCTACTTCACTAGTTTTAATCCTAATCAACAATAGCATTGAGCAATACTTCTGTTAGAGTAAAATCCTCCATATCTTCCATTGTAATCGTATCTACGATATCAAACTTCGCTCCAGCACTCTGTAACTCGTCATCTAAAATTTTGAGAAACTTGGTAGCATCGGGGTCAGTACCTACTTGAATGAAAGAAATCGCTAACTCTTCATCTTTATCTATTTGGCGCGATGCCTCGACAATAATCCGCATTACCGCTTTGCGATCGTCTGGTTCTCCATCTGTTACCACTAAAATAGTATCGCCGTTAGCTTTAGTTTGTCCTGTTGCTTTTCTTTGAAAGTAGTCATTAAGTGCATCTTGCAAAACCCCAGCTAAATCTGTTCTACCTGAGGGTTCATTTTCATGGAAAATTAAATCGACTCGATCGGCAGTTACATTATCGTAGCGTCTGAAGCGACCAGAAAATGTATATATAGTAATGCCATCGGGGTCAAATTCTTCACATTTACTAGCTAAAGCAAGGGTAGACTCTTGCATTATTTGCCAACGACTTTTTCCTCCCGCTCGATCTTTACGGGTCATGCTCCCACTCTTATCGATAATCAGAGTATAATCGCGGTTTTCTAGCATAGAGCCTCCCTTGCTTAATCAATTTTTCTCTCTATTCTCATCCTAGGCTGCTGCTAGAGTTTTTGCCAGAGGCTCCCAACGAAAATAGCGATCGCCACCCATCTCCAAAATTACTTTTATTTTTGGTTCTATTTTGGGCAAATTAATGAAATATTCAATCTCTTGAACAGATAAAATTTGACCTTCCAGAATCCATAAAACCAGCCCTTTAGAATTAGCTGGTAAAGTTTCTAACTCATAACTAGCAATAGGTTGTACATAGTAAATAGGGCCAACAGCAGCACCTTGCCCGATATCTTTTTTTCCTAAGTGGGGAGGACGCACACCATGAACTGTGGTCAAATAAGCACTAGGATCGCCCAATCCTCTGGCAGATAAGTTAAGAGTATTGTATCCCGCTGCTCGTAAACGTCTTTGATATCTTCCTTCCGCTCCTCCCTCTAAAGGCATATATATACCCAATGCTCCTTCTTTTTCGAGAGCGCGCATAAATGATTTCCCAGTAGTGATTAGAGGCATATTTTTTCTGTATAAAATCTAAAAGTTTTCTTCTGATTATATGGTAATCACATTAAAGTAATAAAATTGATAGTCAAAGCTACGCTCGATCGCTTATGACAATGGTGGATCGGCAGTTGAGCAATTCCCGCACTTAATAAACAGTTAACTGTGGAATTTATAGACTTAAACCTCTCCATAAATAGTTTGGCAAATTTGAACATCGTAATTTATAATGTATGATTGTGACTAAAATTGACTTACAATAAGAAAGTTATTAGTCTACCAACTGGTTTGCTGACTCTAAAGATACTGGGAAAAAAAATTTTCTTAAGTCTTGGAGAATAAAGCTAAGTTTATAAGCAGTAAACACTAGCAGTGGAAAGCAGTAATTTGTGAGGAATAAAATTTCCTGACAGGCAAAAAAGACATAAATGGATTGTCGATCGCTTTGGCGATCTTTTCCAGAGCCTAATTTGACAAACTGCGATCGTAGCTGATAGATAAAACTGACTAGTAAAAACCAGGTATTTAAGGCGATTGGGCCATAATTCTGGTTGCAATCTTTAGAAAACACGATAAAAACATACTGTTGCTGACTGCATAACTACCCTGTAGCAATGAGCTAAGTAAGCAAATTGCTCTTGGTAGTATCGAGAAAAACCTAATTTTCAATTAAGAGTTTTGATTGTTTAGCAGCAGAACAATTTGAGCCGTTAATTCGAGCTCAACCTTCACCAATGTTGTAAACGCAAGTAAAGGGGCTGATTTCTGTGTCTGTAGGTATTCTCGGCACCAAACTGGGCATGACCCAAATATTCGATGGAGAAACAGGGGCTGCAATTCCGATCACGGTAGTACAAGCAGGCCCTTGTATCGTCACTCAAATAAAAACCAAAGAAACTGATGGCTACAACTCAGTTCAATTTGGTTATGAAGAAGTAAAAGAAAAAGCAATTACTAAACCAGAGCTAGGACATTTAAGCAAATCTGGTGCTGCTCCTCTCCGTCATCTTAAAGAGTATCGGCTCAAAGATGCTACTCAATACGAGCTAGGTCAAACCATTAAAGCAGATATCTTCAAGGCAGGAGAAATTGTTGATGTCAGTGGTAAGTCTATTGGACGTGGTTTTGCTGGTTATCAAAAACGGCATAACTTCAGACGGGGGAATATGACCCACGGTTCTAAAAATCATCGTTTGCCAGGTTCTACAGGAGCGGGTACTACTCCAGGAAGAGTTTATCCAGGGAAGAAAATGGCTGGTCGCTACGGAGGAACTCAAGTCACTATTCGTAAACTGCAAGTAGTAGAAGTCGACCCAGAGCAAAATCTCCTGTTGATTAAAGGTGCAATACCAGGCAAGCCAGGAAATTTATTAAATATTGTCCCCACTAAAATCATTGGTAAAAAATAAGATGTTATCGATCGAAGTTTAACTTCAAGTATCGATAACCAAATTAGTAGCAACAAAAATTATGGTTAATTGTGTAGTTAAAAATTGGCAAGGGGAAGATGTCGGCCAGATGTCCCTAGAGTTAAAAGTGGCCAAACCAGAAAGTGCCGAACATATAGTTCATAGAGCTTTAGTCAGACAACTAAATAATGGTCGTCAAGGTACAGCCTCCAGTAAAACAAGAGCGGAAGTTCGTGGTGGCGGTCGTAAACCCTGGCGACAAAAAGGAACGGGTAGAGCAAGAGCAGGTTCGATTCGTTCCCCTCTTTGGCGTGGTGGTGGTGTAATTTTCGGGCCTAAACCCAGAGATTACAGCACCAAAATGAATCGTAAAGAGAGACGCTTAGCATTAAGAACAGCATTAAGTAGCCGTCACGAGGATACCCTCGTTGTTGAGAATTTTGCCGAGCAGTTAGCCCGTCCTAAGACCAAAGAAATTATTTCTGCCTTAGAGCGTTGGGGAGTAGAAACTACAGCTAAAGTCTTGTTTATTCTAGTGGATATTCCCGAAAACGTTTATCTCTCAGCTAGAAATATCAGCAATGTCAAATTGATTAAGGCAACCAATCTTAATGTCTTTGACCTGCTTAATGCGAACAAAATTGTGATTACCAACGACGCTTTGGCAACAATACAGGAGGTATACAATGACTGAGTATAACCCTCGCGATTTAGCAGACCTAATTCTCAAACCGATTGTCACCGAGAAAGCGACAATCCAACTTGAAGAAAATAAATATGTTTTTGATGTGTTGCCTAAAGCAACCAAACCAGAGATACGAGCAGCGATCGAAAGTTTATTTGACGTAACCGTTACTAAAGTAAACACCCTGCGTTTACCTCGTAAAAAACGTCGAGTTGGTAGATTTATCGGCTACAAACCCCAATACAAAAGAGCAATTGTCACGCTCAAAGAGGGAGATTCGATCGTTCTTTTCCCTGATGTCTAAGCATCTGATTTTTAAAATTAAGTGAGTAAGAAGAATAACGGGGCGTACAAGCTCCGACGGAGGTCTGGAATGTCCCCCGAAACCTTACGACATCGCCTCTTCCCCTTCGGGGGCGGAGTCAGCCGATCGCCTATTTCTTACTTCATCGCCCAAGCAATCATTAGTAATTATTTCAGTAACTATGGGTATCCGTTCTTTTAGACCATACACCCCAGGTACTCGTCAAGCGACAGTTTCCGACTTCTCTGACATTACCAAAAGCAAACCAGAAAAATCCCTTACCAAATTTAAACATAGTGCCAAGGGGCGTAATAATCGAGGTGTAATTACCAGTCGCCGTCGTGGAGGTGGACATAAACGCCTGTATCGGCAAATCGACTTTAAGCGCAATAAACTTAATATTCCTGCGGAGGTAATTGCGATCGAATACGATCCTAACCGTAATGCTCGTATTGCTCTAGTACAATACGAAGATGGAGAAAAACGCTACATTCTTGCTCCCTTAGGAGTCAAAGTAGGAATGACTATTATCTCTGGTCCCGACTCTCCTATCGAAATAGGTAACGCTTTACCTCTAAGCAAAATTCCCCTAGGGGAAACCGTCCACAACATAGAACTTAAAGCAGGAAAAGGCGGTCAAATCGTGCGCGCTGCTGGCACTGCTGCTAAAGTAATGGCAAAAGAAGGTAATTATGTGACCATAGGTCTTCCTTCTAAAGAAGTACGCATGGTACGCAAAGAATGCTATGCTACCATCGGGCAAGTAGGTAACGTAGAAGCCAGAAATATCAAACTAGGAAAAGCAGGGAGAACCAGACATTTAGGTAGACGACCCCAAGTAAGAGGTAGTGCTATGAACCCCTGCGATCACCCTCATGGAGGCGGTGAAGGTCGCGCACCAATTGGTAGAAGTGGCCCCGTTACTCCTTGGGGTAAACCCGCTTTAGGACTAAAAACGCGCAAAAAGAAAAAACAAAGCGACAAATTAATCGTGCGTCGTCGTCGCTAAATTCTTATTTAAATCCAAAAATCGTTAGTTATTACTATTTACTGAATACTATGGGTCGTTCACTCAAAAAAGGGCCGTTTATCGCCGATAGCCTTCTCAGCAAAATAGAGAAGTTAAACGCCAATAACAAAAAAGCAGTAATCAAAACTTGGTCGAGAGCCTCGACAATTTTACCGCAAATGGTAGGACATACCATCGCCGTTCACAATGGCCGTCAGCATATTCCCGTATTTGTTACAGAACAGATGGTAGGACACAAACTAGGAGAATTTGCTCCTACTCGCACTTTTAGAGGTCATGCCAAGAGTGATAAAAAAGCTCGGCGATAAAAATAATTACTATTAGATAAAATTATGGCAATAGATACTACCAATGAAGTAAAAGCGATCGCCCGCTATGTACGGATGTCTCCTTTTAAGGTAAGACGAGTTTTAGACCAAATCCGCGGTCGTCAATATCGAGAAGCTCTAATTATTCTCGAATTCATGCCCTATAAAGCTTGTGAACCAATTCTTAAAGTCTTACGTTCTGCTGTAGCTAATGCCGAACATAATGCAGGACTAGATCCTACTACTCTTGTGGTTAGTAAAGCCTTTGCAGATGGTGGGCCTACTCTAAAACGCTATCGTCCTAGGGCTCAAGGACGAGCCTATCAAATTCGTAAGCCAACTTGTCATATAACTGTGGCTGTTGCTCCAGAAGCAGTTGAATAATCGATCTAGATTTTAATACTTTACTAATTGCAACTTTAATTACTTTCGACGAGGAAATATTTGTGGGACAGAAGATACATCCAATTGGCTTTCGACTAGGAGTTACCAAAGAGCATTTATCTCGTTGGTATGCCGATCCTAAGCGTTATCCAGAATTATTACAAGAAGATCGCTTAATTCGCCAATATGTCAATAAAGAATTAAGTAACGCTGGTATCTCCAAAGTTAGAATAGAGCGTAAAGCCGACCAAATAGATTTAGAGATTCACACTGCTAGACCTGGCGTTGTTGTCGGTCGGGGTGGTAGCGGAATTGAAAAATTACGAACAGAGTTACAAGAGTTAGTTGCCTCTCAACGTCAAATCCGCATCAACGTTATTGAAGTATCTCGTGTTGATGCCGATGCTGCACTGATTGCTGAATATATTACTCAGCAACTAGAAAAAAGGGTGTCTTTCCGTAGAGTAGTCCGCCAAGCAATTCAAAGAGCGCAAAGAGCAGAAGTTAAAGGAATTAAAATTCAAGTTGGCGGTCGTCTTAATGGGGCAGAAATTGCGCGGACTGAGTGGGTAAGAGAGGGTCGAGTTCCTCTTCATACCCTGAGAGCAGATATTGATTATGCTTATCGTACTGCCTTGACAATATACGGGATTCTCGGCGTTAAAGTTTGGGTGTTTAAAGGAGAAATTATTCCAGGACAAGAGGAAATTCCGACTCCTGCCCTCAATCAAACTCCCCGTCGCCAACGTCGTCGCCAAAAGTTTGAAGATCGTTCGGAATAGATCGATCGCTTTTTAACTAAAAACCAACACAAAAACCATGCTAAGTCCAAGAAGAACTAAATTTCGCAAACAGCAACGTGGGCGCATGAGAGGGATGGCTTACCGAGGTAGTACTCTTAATTTTGGTGAATATGCCCTCCAAGCTACAGAGCCTTGCTGGATCACTTCTCGTCAAATTGAAGCAGCCAGACGGGCTATGACTCGCTATGTTCGTCGTGGTGGCAAAATTTGGATTCGTATTTTTCCAGACAAACCCGTTACTATGCGTCCAGCAGAAACTAGGATGGGTTCTGGTAAAGGTTCGCCAGAATATTGGGTAGCGGTAGTCAAACCAGGGCGCATTATGTTTGAGATGTCTGGTGTTGCAGAGCCAATCGCAAGAGAAGCAATGCGTTTAGCTGCCCAAAAGTTACCCATCAAAACTAAATTTATCACTCGCGAAGAGGAATTGACTTAAATTATGGCCTTACCCAGTATTGAAGAAGTTAGAAACCTTAGTGATGAAGAGTTAGCCGAAGCAATTGTCAAAGAAAAGCAAAATTTGTTTCAACTCAGACTAGAGCAGGCTACTCGCCGTCTCGAAAAACCTCACTTATTTAAACACAGTAAACATCGTTTGTCTCAACTAATGACGATCGAGCATGAGCGTAAACTCGCTGTTTCTCAATCTAAGTTAGACTCAACGATCGCAGCAGAAGAGGAATAAAATAGACTATGGCAGTAAAAGAAAGAGTAGGGGACGTAGTCAGCGATAAAATGGAGAAAACTATCGTGGTTGCCATCGAAAACCGTACTCGTCACCCCAAATATGGCAAAATCGTCGTAAAAACCAAAAAATACAAAGTTCACGACGAAGAAAATAAATGCAAAATTGGCGATCGAGTCCGTATTCGCGAAACTAGACCTTTGAGTCGTACCAAACGTTGGACTGTAGCGGAAATTCTCGAATCGAGTAACTAATAACTTTTATATTGATAAAATTTTATAGCCGTGATTCAACAACAAACCTATTTAAATGTTGCCGACAACAGTGGTGCGCGTAAACTAATGTGTTTGCGAGTTCTGAGTACGGGTAATACTCGCTACGGTGGTATTGGAGATGTCATTATTGCTGTTGTTAAAGATGCTCTACCCAATATGGGAGTCAAGAAGTCTGACGTAGTTAGAGCCGTAATTGTTCGTACCAAACAATCTCTGCGCCGTGAAAGCGGTATGAGTATTCGCTTTGACGATAACGCAGCCGTGATTATTAACAATGATAATAACCCTCGCGGAACTCGTGTATTTGGACCAGTGGCACGAGAATTAAGAGATAAAAACTTTACTAAAATTGTTTCCCTCGCTCCGGAGGTAATCTGATGGCAAAGCATAAAAACAACAAATCTCCCCAACGCTATAAAATGCACGTCAAACAGGGAGATACCGTTCAAGTAATTTCTGGTAGAGATAAAGGCAAAGTCGGCGAAATTATTCGCACATTGCCCAAATCAAGCAAAGTAGTTGTTCAAGGAGTTAATGTTAGAACTAAGCATGTTAAACCCCAACAAGAAGGAGAATCGGGGCAAATTGCTACCTTTGAAGCTCCGATTCACAGTTCTAACGTAATGCTTTACTCCAATAAAGAAAAAGTAGCTAGCCGTATTAGCTACACTTTCAAAGAAGATGGACGCAAAGTACGGATGCTCAAAAAAACTGGCGAAATCATCGATTAACGCTCGACCTTTCTGTACAGGCGAATAATAAATAGTTCGTTCCTACTGATTAAACCCTGACCAAGCCCAGGAAAGATAAAAACAGTAAAACAATGGTACAAAAACTTAAAACTACTTACGAAGAAACTATAGTTCCTAAGCTCAAAGAGCAGTTTGGCTATACCAATATTCACCAAGTACCCAAAGTCGTTAAAGTGGTTATTAACCGAGGCTTAGGGGAAGCCTCACAAAATGCTAAAGCTCTAGAATCTTCGATCGCTGAATTGAGTACGATTACTGGTCAAAAACCAGTTGTTACCAGAGCTAAAAAAGCGATCGCTGGTTTTAAAGTGCGTCAAGGTATGCCTGTTGGCGTAATGGTTACCCTAAGAGGAGAAAGAATGTATGCTTTTCTCTCACGGTTAATAAACCTTGCTTTACCCCGTATTCGCGACTTTCGGGGTATTAGTCCTAAAAGCTTTGATGGTAGAGGTAACTATAGCTTAGGGGTAAGAGAACAACTAATTTTCCCCGAGATTGACTACGATAGCATCGATCAAATTCGCGGGCTAGATATTGCTATTGTCACCACAGCTAATACCGATGAAGAAGGAAGAGCTTTACTCAAAGAGATGGGTATGCCATTCCGCAATAATTAAATTCTGAGGATTGTATAAAAAAAGAGAGAATAATGGCAGCAACCGATACTATTTCAGATATGCTGACTCGCATTCGTAATGCTTGTATGGTCAAGCATTCATCAACTCAAGTCCCCTTGACCAAAATGACTAGAAGCATTGCTCAAGTGCTGAAGAGCGAAGGATTCATTGAGGGATATGAAGAAACAGGGGAAGGAGTCAAAAAATATATAGTACTCAACCTCAAATATAAAGGTAGAAATCGCCAACCAATTATTAGTACTCTCAAGCGTGTTAGTAAGCCAGGACTACGAGTATATTCTAAACAAAAAGATTTACCTCGTGTACTTGGCGGTATTGGCATTGCGATCGTTTCTACTTCTCATGGAGTAATGACCGATCGAGAAGCTAGAAAACAAGGTATCGGCGGTGAAATCCTCTGCTATGTTTGGTAATTTAAGGAGTAATATTAATGTCTCGTATTGGTAAACTTCCCATTACCATCCCCGACAAAGTAACTATTGATATTAAAGATTCTCATGTTACCGTTAAAGGCCCGAAAGGAACTTTAGCGAGAGAATTGCCAGATCTAGTTATCTTGGAACAAGATGGTAATACTTTGCAAGTTGTAGTGCAAAATAATTCCCGCCTTGCCCGTCAGCGACATGGTCTTTGTCGTACCCTAGTCGCTAACATGGTAGATGGCGTATCTAAAGGTTTTGAAAAAAAATTACAAATTCAAGGCGTTGGTTATCGCGCCCAAGCCCAAGGCAAAAAACTCACTCTTAATGTAGGCTACAGTAAGCCTGTAGAGATGGAAATGCCAGAGGGGATCGGTGTGGCTGTTGAAAAAAATACAGAAATTACGATTAGTGGCATTGATAAAGAAGTCGTTGGTAACACCGCTGCCACCATTAGAGGAGTCCGTCCTCCAGAGCCTTATAAAGGAAAAGGAATTCGCTATCTAGGCGAAATGGTTAGACGTAAAGCTGGTAAGACAGGTAAATAGAAAATATGAAACTTTTTCGCAAAGAATCAGTACAACGACGCCATCGACGTATTCGTAAAACAGTAAGCGGAACTCCAGAAAGACCTCGTTTGGCTATTTTTCGCTCTAATAATCATATTTATGCTCAGGTAATCGATGATGTGGCACAGCATACTTTAGTTGCTGCTTCTACAGTAGAACAAAGTATAAGAAGTGAATTATCTTCCTGCGCTACCTGTGAGGCTTCTGCTGCTGTCGGGAAACTGGTGGCTCAAAGAGCAATGGAAAAAGGAATTGCCAAAGTAGTCTTCGATCGCGGTGGTAATCTATATCATGGCAGAGTCAAAGCCTTGGCAGAGGCTGCCCGCGAAGCTGGTTTAAATTTTTAGTTGATAGTAGTAAGGAATTACGGGTTATGGCAAAAACAAAGTCGCGGAAAAAAAACCGTGCTAAAGACAAAGAAACTAACTGGCAAGAAAGAGTAGTTCAAATTCGTCGTGTCAGTAAAGTAGTAAAAGGTGGTAAGAAACTTAGCTTTCGTGCCATTGTTGTAGTCGGTAACGAAAAGGGTCAAGTAGGAGTTGGTGTAGGTAAAGCAGCCGATGTAATTGGGGCTGTACGCAAAGGTGTTGCTGATGCTAAAAAACAATTGGTAGAAGTATCTTTGACTAAAGCTAGCTCAATTACTCATGTAACTAATGGTATAGCAGGAGGAGCAAAAGTATTTATGCGTCCAGCTGCTCCTGGTACTGGGGTAATTGCAGGGGGAGCAGTCCGCACTGTTTTAGAATTAGCTGGAGTAAAAAATATTTTAGCCAAACAGTTAGGCTCTAATAATCCTCTCAATAACGCCAGAGCAGCAATTAATGCTTTGGAGAGTTTGCGCACTTTTTCTGAAGTAGCACAAGAAAGAGATATTCCTTTAGAGCAACTCTATGCTTAATTTGTTATAGGAGAAAAATTATGCAATTAAACGAGCTAAAGCCTCAAGCTGGCTCAAAAAAACGGAGAAGACGAGTAGGTCGCGGGATCTCCGCGGGACAAGGGGCTAGTTGTGGTTTCGGGATGCGCGGTCAAAAATCGCGATCGGGAACTGGAACTAAGCCTGGTTTTGAAGGTGGACAAATGCCTTTATACCGTAGAGTTCCTAAATTAAAACATTTCCCTTTAATTAATCCTAAATCCTACACCATCATCAATGTCAGTCAACTTTCTTCTTTGGAAGCCAATACAGAAGTAACTTTAGCTTCTCTTTTAGAAAGTGGAATCCTTACTGGCAATAATGGCCCTCTTAAAATTTTGGGAAACGGTGAATTAACAACTCCTCTGACAGTTAAAGCAGCAGCTTTTACCAAGAGTGCTAAACAAAAAATAGAAGCTGCTGGAGGCAGTTGTGAACTTACTAAGTAAGCCATACTAAAGATGGTAATTGGTAAGAGCGTAAGTTTGAGGAGCATGGCTACTTCGTTGCCAAAAAACGAAGCCAACCATTACTGAGTTTATCGGTAAAAAAAATTAATATAAAATAAAATTTACCAATCCCTAACTTATTTAAACTACCAACAAAACCAGAGGTAACCTTGTTATGGTTCGAGATAAAACGCCAACGGCACAAGAAACTTTTTTACAAATGGCTCAAGCAGCAGGACTTAGAGGTCGGCTGCTCATTACTATTGGTCTGTTAATTTTGGTACGTTTTGGCATTTTCGTGCCAGTACCAGGAATTAATAGAGATGCTTTTTCTGCGGGACTTCAAAATAATTCCGTACTCGGTTTTCTCGACATCTTCAGTGGCGGGGGTTTATCCGCCCTGGGTATATTTGCCCTAGGAATTATTCCTTTTATTAATGCTTCTATTATTATGCAGTTACTCACGGCTGCTATTCCTGCTCTCGAAGATTTACAAAAAAATGAAGGAGAAGCAGGTAGAAGAAAAATTTCTCAAATTACTCGCTATGTTACTTTGGGTTGGGCAATCATTCAAAGTACGGGTCTGACGGTGGGAATACTTCGTCCTTATGCTAATAATTATGGACTATGGTTTGTTATTGAAACAGTCATTGCTTTGACAGCAGGCTCTATCTTTGTCATGTGGGTATCAGAGCTAATTACAGAAAAAGGGATCGGGAACGGGGCTTCTTTGTTAATTTTTGTCAATATTGTCGCAGTACTACCGAAAACTTTGGGTAACACGATCGAATTTGCTCAAACTGGTGGTCGCGAAGCAGTAGCACAGGTAGTTATTTTGCTACTTGTCTTTTTAGTCATGATTGTGGGTATTGTCTTCGTTCAAGAAGGTACTCGTCGTATTCCCATTATTTCTGCTCGCAGACAAGTTGGAAGAAGAGTATATCGGGAAAGAACGAATTATCTACCTTTAAGATTGAATCAGGGTGGGGTAATGCCAATTATTTTTGCTTCTGCCGTACTAATATTACCTTCTTCTCTAGCAGGATTTGTGGGTGGAGAAGGAGGAGTAGGTCAAGTGATTAATCAAATTGCTGTTTCACTCCAGCCAGGTAACTGGATTTATGTAGCTACTTATTTGATCCTGATTGTCTTTTTTAGCTATTTTTACGCCTCTTTAATTGTTAATCCAGTAGATATGTCCCAAAATTTAAAGAAAATGGGAGCTTCTATTCCAGGAATTCGCCCAGGCAAAGCTACTAGTGCTTATTTAGAACAAGTAATTAATCGTTTGACTTTGTTGGGTGCTATTTTCTTGGGGGTTGTGGCGACAGTACCTACTTTGGTGGAAGGAGCTACTGGAGTGACGACTTTTAGAGGTTTGGGGGCTACCTCTCTATTGATTTTAGTTGGTGTAGCGATCGATACTGCCAAGCAAATTCAGACATATGTGATTTCTCAACGCTATGAAGGTATGGTCAAACAGTAGTTGGCAATATTGTAAAGCAGAGAAAATTCTAGGCAAAGTGCGAAGAGTAACTTATTGATAAACTGTTTGCTTCTGTTTAGCTCTTTACCTTACCTATAAGGGAAGACCTTAAAAACTAAACAAAAGATCGAAGAGAGTAACTTACTTTTGCTTCTTGCCTCCAAAAATAACAGCCTTCGATTATTGTTCACAATTTAAGTTTGGAGGACACAAGCTTAAAAAGGAAAAAGTAGTAAGTTCAAAGTAAAACTAACTTAAGTTCTATCTTTTCCTTTTTATTTTCAAGTGTATTAACTCATTGAAAAGATTAATTTTTTTAGGCCCTCCTGGAGCAGGAAAAGGCACACAAGCACAAACTCTATCATCTGCCTACCAAATTCCTCATATATCAACTGGGGAAATTTTGCGCAAAGCAACAACAGAGCAAACTATTTTAGGGCAAAAAGCAAAATCTTATATGGATCGAGGAGAATTAGTTCCTGATGATTTGATTTTAGATTTAATTAAGGAGCGTTTAGCCGAACCCGATAGTCAAAAAGGTTGGGTGTTAGATGGTTTTCCTCGGAATTTAACTCAAGCTGCCTTTTTAGAGCAACTACTCGCTAATCTAGATCGCTCTCCTGATTTTGCTCTTAACTTAACAGTACCAGATGAAGTTTTGATTGCTCGTATGCTTCAACGGGGAAGAAAAGACGATAATGAAGATACCATTCGCCGTCGCCTTCAAGTATATCGAGAGGAAACTGCCCCTGTAATTAATTTTTATCGGGAAAGAGGCATTTTAAAATCGGTTAATGGAGATAGAGCGATGGAAGAAGTTACCCTATCCTTGCAAGCGATAATTGAAAGCTAGGTAGCAACAATGTTAACAAAAACAATCAATCTTGGAGGATAAATCAATTGGCTAAACAAGATTTAATTGAAATGGAAGGTACGGTAACGGAATCTTTACCTAATGCAATGTTTCGCGTGGATTTAGATAATGGTTTTAATGTTTTAGCACATATTTCTGGAAAAATAAGACGTAATTACATTAAAATTTTGCCTGGAGACAGAGTTAAGGTTGAGTTGACTCCTTATGATTTGACTAAGGGCAGAATTACCTATCGTTTACGCAATAAGTAAATAGCAAATTTAGCATTAGCAAAATTGTCAGTGAATATAAACGATGAAATTATATTTTTTGACATTCAAGCATAATATAAATTATAATTATAGGCTTGCAGTGTGGCCAAAAAAAAGGCATGAAAGTTAGACCATCAGTAAAAAAAATGTGTGAAAAATGTCGCGTCATTCGTCGTCGCGGTCGCGTCATGGTGATTTGTAGTAGTAACCCCAAACATAAGCAACGTCAGGGCTAGCTCGGGCAATTTAACCAGGAAAAAAATATTCAGTAAACAAGAGAAATAGGGAGAAAAAAAGCGTGGCACGGATATCTGGAGTAGACCTACCCCGTGATAAGCGTATAGAGATTGGGTTAACTTATATTTATGGGATTGGGCTATCTCGATCGCAAGAAATATTGGCAGCAACGGGTGTAAACCCCGACACCAGAGTTAGGGATTTAGCTGACGAAGATGTCGCTAAACTGCGTTCTCATATCGAATCTACTTATCAAGTCGAAGGAGATTTGAGACGTTGGGAAGCAATGAATGTTAAACGTCTAGCTGATATCGGTACTTATCGTGGTCGTCGTCATCGCATGGGTTTACCAGTCAGAGGACAAAGAACCCGTACTAATGCTCGGACTCGTCGCGGTAGACGGATAACTGTAGCTGGGAAGAAAAAAGCCCCAGGTAAAAAATAGATAACAATAGAAGTTTATTAATTTATTGACCATAAAAATACTATGGCGCAACCAAAAAGAAGAACTGGCGCAAAAAAGCAGAAAAAAAATATTCCTAACGGAGTCGCTCACATTCAATCTACTTTCAACAACACTATAGTCACTATTTCTGATACGAGAGGAGACGTTGTTTCTTGGGCATCAGCAGGCTCTAGCGGGTTCAAAGGAGCAAAAAAAGGAACTCCTTTTGCTGCCCAAACAGCAGCAGATAGTGCAGCCCGTAGAGCTATGGATCAAGGGATGCGTCAAATTGAAGTAATGGTTAGTGGCCCTGGTGCAGGTCGAGAAACAGCCATTAGAGCTTTGCAGGGTGCTGGATTAGAAATTACTTTAATTCGTGATGTTACCCCAATTCCTCACAATGGTTGTCGTCCACCTAAACGACGTAGAGTATAACCGTCTATATACGGTCAACCTAGACTTAGTCTTTTTACAGCATAGTAAGGGTGACTCACATCGGAAAATAAAAATTAAGCGATCGACACATCTTAACTATCTGTTATTAGCAGTCGGTAACTATTAATTACCTTAAATAGATCGCTATAAGCAACAAGGGAGATCAGTCTGTGGCACAGTTTCAAATTGAGTGTGTAGAATCTAAAACTCTCAAAAATCAGCATCAGTATAGCAAATTTGTTCTTGAACCTTTAGAGAGCGGTCAGGCTACAACCATTGGTAATGCTCTTAGACGAGTTCTATTGTCCAATCTAGAAGGGGCAGCAGTGACAGCAATTCGTATTGGTGGAGGCATGGCTAAACATGGACATAAGCAAGAGCATAAATTTGGTTTTGCCACCCACGAATTTGCCACCATTGACGGGGTGAGAGAAGATGTGCTGGAAATTATCCTTAACATGAAGGAAATTATCCTCAAAAGCCACAGCAGTCAGCCTCAGATTGGTCGTTTGGTTGCCACTGGTCCTGGTACAGTAACAGCCAATCAATTTGAGTTACCCTCAGAAATAGAAGTTGTCGATCCTAGTCAATATGTAGCAACTTTGACTGAGGGAACAACTCTAGAGATTGAGTTCAAAGTCGAAAGAGGAAAAGGTTATCGTGCCATAGATCGAAGTAAAGACGATGCTAGTTCTCTAGACTTTTTGCAAATCGATGCCGTATTTATGCCTGTTACGAAAGTTAACTATGATGTAGATAATACTCGTATTGATAGCTCGACTGTCAAAGAGCGGTTAACTATCGAAATATGGACCAATGGCAGTGTTAAACCAGAAGAAGCTTTGTCGCAAGCAGCAGGTATTGTAGTTGACTTATTTACTCCGCTCAAAGACCTGACTCTAGAGGCGATCGAGCTAGACTACCCAGAGGATGAAGATCCTACTAGTCAAATTCCTATTGAAGAATTGCAGTTATCGGTAAGGGCTTATAACTGTCTCAAACGAGCGCAGATTAATTCAGTTTCCGATCTTCTCGACTACACTCAAGAAGACTTGCTAGAAATCAAGAACTTTGGGCAAAAATCTGCTGATGAAGTAATCGATGCCTTGCGTAAACGCTTAGGTATAACTTTACCACAAGAAAAATCAGGGAAAACCTAAATATTATCTATCTATAAAAATAGAACCAAAAGGAATAAACAACAATGCGACATCGCTGTAAAGTACCAGAACTAGGATTGCCAGCCGACCGACGGCGGGCTTTACTACGTTCTTTGGCAACCCAAATTATTCGCCATGGTCAAATAACTACGACCAAAGCTCGTGCTAAAGCAGTGCGTAAAGAAGTAGACAAAATGATTACTCTGGCTAAAGATGGCTCTTTAGCAGCCAGAAGGCAGGCTTTCGGTTACATTTACGACAAAGATTTAGTTCACGAATTATTTCAAGCCGTAAATGAACGTTATGGCGAGCGTCAAGGCGGATATACTCGGATTATTAGAACCAAACGCCGTCGTGGTGATAATGCAGAAATGGCAATTATCGAGCTAGTCTAAACTAATATTTGCTCAACGGATGTAAGATTGATAGGGGATGTACATTAATCCCAGTTATGGTGACAAGCCAGAGAAAACAAAAAATCTTGGGAAACAGCGCATAGCTCTAGTTATTCAATATCTAGGAACTAACTTTCACGGTTGGCAAAGACAACCCCAGCAGAGAACAGTTCAGGCAGAAATAGAAGATGCCCTTACAGCTATTATCGGTCGTCCCGTGACTATATATGGTGCAGGTAGAACCGATGCAGGTGTTCACGCAGCAGCCCAAGTTGCTCATTTTGAGTATACAGGGCCTATTCCTGCGGATAAATGGGCAAAGATTCTAAATAGTCGATTGCCAGAAGATATCTTAATTAGAGCATCTGCTCGCGTTCCCCCTCGCTGGCACGCTCAGTTTTCGGCAATTTGGCGACGCTATCGTTATACCATTTACACCGATAAACAACCTAACTTATTTATTAATTCCTTAGCTTGGCATTATTATCACCAACCCGTACAAGAATCATTAATCCAAGAAGCTCTAAATCCTTTAATTGGAAAACATCATCTAGCTGCTTTTAGAAGAGCGGGTTCGGCAAGAAAGCATTCTTGGGTAGAAGTACAATCTGCTAAATGTTACCGTAATGGTTCATTTGTTTATTTAGAAATTCAAGCTGATGGCTTTTTGTACGGTATGGTTAGATTGATGATGGGAATGCTAATAGAAGTAGGAGTAGGAGCGCGCTCTCCAGAAAATTTTACGGAAATCTGGGTCAATCAAAAAAGAGAAGAAGTTAAATATTCTGCTCCCGCTAGAGGGCTATGCCTTTTGAGAGTAGGTTATCCTGAATTTCCTTTTCCCAAAAAAGTTTGGTTCGATACTCAACCAATTTTTCTTCTCGCCGATTAAATTACCGCGGAATGCGGTGACCGCTTCTCATCGTCGTCGAGGGCGCGGTGTAACGGTGACTTGTTAAGTATAAACAATTAATCTCGTAAACAAATGAATAAAACTCCTTTACCGACAAAAGAAAGTTTAGAACAAAAATGGTATGTTGTAGATGCTGCCGATCGACGTTTAGGTCGTTTGGCTACTGAAATTGCTACGATCTTACGGGGTAAAAATAAACCTACTTTTACTCCTCATATGGATACTGGTGATTTTGTGATTGTGGTCAATGCAGAAAAAGTAATTGTCACTGGGAAAAAGAGTAGCCAAAAACTCTATCGTCGTCATTCTGGTAGACCAGGGGGAATGAAGGTAGAAACCTTCGATCAGCTACAAGCCCGTATTCCCGAAAGAATTGTCGAAAAAGCAGTTAAGGGGATGTTACCTAAAAATGCTTTGGGACGTAAGCTGTTCACTAAACTTAAAGTTTATCAAGGGTCGGAACATCCCCATCAAGCACAAAAACCAGAAGTTTTAAACATTAACACTATTCCCGTCGGAGGTAAATAATGGAAGCAACAGAATCTCAAGATAGAGTCGTCTACTGGGGTACGGGTCGTCGCAAATCAGCGATCGCCAGAGTTAGGTTAGTTCCTGGTAGCGGTCAATTAACTGTCAATGGAAAGCCAGGAGAGGTATATTTTAATCGTATTCCTAGCTACCTTCAAGTAATCAAGACCCCCTTAGAAACTTTGGGTTTTGAGAATGATTACGATATTTTAGTTAATGCTCATGGTGGTGGTCTAACGGGTCAAGCAGATGCAGTTAAACTAGGAGTAGCTAGAGCATTATGTCAACAAGACCCCAATAATCGTCAGCCATTAAAAACAGAGGGTTATCTGACTCGCGATCCTAGAGCTAAAGAAAGGAAAAAATACGGTTTACACAAAGCTCGTAAAGCACCTCAGTTCTCTAAACGATAAAATTATATTAATGGTTAGTGATGAAAATTAATTGCTAGGGCGATCGCTCTTTAGTCAGTGATTGACTTAGTAATAATAGAAGTAAAAAAATAAACGATTATGCCTAAACCCGATATTCATCCCACTTGGTATCCAGAAGCTAAAGTCATCTTCAACGGTGAAGTTATTATGACGGTAGGTTCAACTCAACCAGAAATTCACGTCGATGTCTGGTCTGGGAATCATCCTTTTTATACTGGAACGCAAAAGATTATTGACACAGAAGGAAGAGTCGATCGCTTTTTGCGTAAATATGGAATGCTCGATCAAAGTACCGAAACTTCTGATTCTCAACCAGAAAAATAGCTTATCGATTAAATTTTATTTGCCCAGCGGTCACTTGACTGCTGGGTTTACCATATTTTTATTTAGTAGCTCGTTAAAAAAATACACCTTTGTATAGGAGTTGAGAACCATGGCAGAAGCATATTTATTAGAAAAACTCCAATCTGTCGAACAGACTTTTCAAGAATTAACTAGACGCTTAGGCGATCCTGATATTGCTACTAATCCTGATGAGTTACAGAAAATAGCTAAAGCTCGTTCTTCTCTCGAAGAAACAGTTACCACTTATCAAGAATGGAAAGAGGCAGGAGAGGAATTAACAGGGGCAAAAGAAATTCTGAAAGAGTCCAACGATCCAGAGATGAAAGAAATGGCAGCTTTGGAGGTAGAGGAGTTAGAAGAAAAATTAGAACAGTTAGAAAATCGCCTCAAAATTTTATTATTACCACGAGATCCCAATGATGATAAAAATATCATGCTGGAAATTCGGGCTGGTACTGGTGGAGATGAAGCGAGTATTTGGGCAGGCGATTTAGTAAGAATGTACTCTCGCTATGGGGAAACCCAAAACTGGAACGTCAAACTAATTAGCGAATCTCTGGCGGATATGGGGGGTTTTAAAGAAGCAATTTTAGAAATTCAAGGGAATTCTGTTTACAGCAAATTAAAATTTGAAGCAGGAGTCCATCGAGTGCAGCGAGTTCCCGTCACCGAAGCAGGAGGAAGAGTACATACTTCTACCGCTACCGTGGCTATTATGCCAGAAGTAGATGATGTGGAAGTACAGATCGATCCCAATGATATCGAAATGAAAACTGCTCGTTCGGGTGGTGCTGGCGGACAAAATGTCAACAAAGTAGAAACAGCGGTAGACTTAATTCATAAACCTACAGGCATCAGAATTTTTTGTACTGAAGAGCGATCGCAATTACAAAACCGCGAACGAGCCATGCAAATTCTGCGGGCTAAATTGTATGAAATGAAGCTAGCAGAACAACAAGAAGCAGTTACTTCCATGAGACGATCCCAAGTAGGTACGGGAGCGCGCTCGGAAAAAATCCGCACCTACAACTATAAAGATAATCGGATTACGGATCATCGTCTGGGGCAAAACTTTACTCTAGCTAATGCTTTAGAAGGAGATATCGAAAATATTATTCAATCTTGTATATCTCAAGATCAGCAAGAAAGATTGGCCGAGTTAGCTAATTCTCCCGATACCGCAGAAGTTCTTAATTAAGATTGCTAATTTGAGTTATGGGCAATTAAATTTCCCAGTTTTTTATTCTACTATTGTTTGAGTTCGGTGGTAACTAGGTAATTTTATAGAGGATATGACCCCTCAAATATTGAACCAGCGACGTTTAACCGTTGCTGGGTTTATCGGACTATATTTACATGGAATTATCGTAGCAACCCCAGGAGCTTTTTTACCCCACTGGAGGTTAGCCTTTGATAATTTAGTTAATGTGGGGGCTTTTTACACTACATTTTTGCTAAGTAGCTTACTCGGGCTATCCATTGTCTCTCAACAAAAAAAACGCCATCCTATTTTTGCGATCGCATTTACTACAATAGGTATTGCCTTTGCTGTCTCCTCGTTATCTTCGACTTTTTTCTGGATTGTTTTAGCAGCTTTGCCCATTGGTTTTGGCGACGGTATTCTCAATTTTCACTGCAATAATTTGGTAGGAGAGTTACACCCCAACCGTCGGATTATGATGCTTAACTGGGCAAATGCTACTTTCGGTTTGGGGGCTTTAAGTACTCCAATATTGACTACATTGTTACCCTGGCGGTGGGTATTTTGGCTAATTTCAACCTTAGCATTAAGTTCTCTTATTTTGGCATGGAATGCACCGCCTGTTCGGCATTATACTCCCCAAAAAGACCAAATACTCTGGAAACAGGCAAGTTCCTTTTGGCTAGTAATTTTTTTATATGTCGGTTTAGAAAGTTCCCTTGGTACTTGGAGTGGAACTTATCTAACAAGTGTCGGTTGGAGTCGGGCTGCCAGTAGTGCCTTGTTGTCTATTTATTGGGTAGGATTGACTCTGGGAAGGTTAAGTCTGAGTATCTGGGTCAATCATAAGCCAGTATCGAGGTTAAGGTTGCTTTTCCTGGCAGGTTTAGGGGCGATCGCCCTGACATTTATTCCTTCTTTTGGTTTATTTTTTGCAGGGGCAGCTTTTCTCTATGGCCCAGTTTTTGCTACTTTATTTGCCTTGCTACAAGAAAGATGTGGTCATCTAGCATTAGGATATTTATTTTATGCTGCATATGTAGGTAAAACATTAATTCCAGCTTTATTAGACCAGATGGATAATCCCTTAAATTTGCGCTATGGATTCTTAGCACTAGCTTTTTTGTTGTATCTGATGAGTTTTCAACTGCCTTACCGTAAATCTGGTGTAGAGTAATTCCAATTAATTTTTGCAGCAAAACAGATAAACTATGCAAAAGCATTTCATAAAACACTCTCACATAGTTTAATGTAATATTTTACAAGTGAAATCTGGTTTGGTTCTATCTTATTTAGTAAGCCTGGACTAAATAAGTAGTGTAAATAAAAAATTAAGTTAGTTTAAAGGTTAAATTGGGTAAAAATAGATAGTATTAGGGCTTACAATGAAAAACCTTAAAAACACTATAGGTAGTGTGAATAATGCCCACCTTAAAACTACATATATTTTTGTTTATTTTTAGCTTAGAGAAACATCACTGCGATCGTAACTTTTGCTAGAGCTAGAGCTAGGTTTGCCTTGAATATTGTTCCAGTATTCTGTATCTACTTCTACACCAATTTCTGCTGCTGCTCTACCTAGCATAGATTGTTGGCGGTTTTTAATATTTTGGTGATGACGAGACATTAAAGCACGAGCTTGTTGTTGAGTAGACATAATGATTTATCTCCGAATTGCTATTTTACGAATTTATTTATTTCAGTCTATTGACTTCCTGAGAACTAATATAACAAAATTCTGTAGCAAATGTTACTAAATTTTGATAAATCAAACAATTTAATATTTTTTTTATAAAAGTGATTCGGATTATGTCAACATAACCTGAGTTTGAGTAGAAAAATCGAAACTTGAAATCCTCAGAACATTTGCGTCAAGTCCGATAGACTAGTAAATAAACCTTAAAAAATGTCAAAACAGAAGAAAGTTGTTGTTATTGGTGCAGGTTGGGCAGGTTTAGGGGCAACATCTCATTTAGCGGAGCAAGGTTATGATGTTACTCTGCTGGAAGCAGCACCATATCCAGGAGGTTTAGTTGCGGGCTGGAAAACTCCAGGAGGGAAATCTGTTGAGGGAGGAATCCATGGTTTTTGGTATCCTTACCGCAATATTTTTAGTAAAGTTAAGGAATTAAAGCTCAATCCCTTTACCCACTTTACTCGTTCGTCTCAATATTCTCCTGCGGGTAAGACAGTAGAATCACCTATTTTTCAGGCTGAACCCCGTCTACCTACTCCTTTAGGTACATTTATCTATACTAAGTTTAAACGTTTACCTTTAAGCGATCGCCTGTCTGCATTACCTCTTCTTTATGCGGTAATTGATTTTGATAATTCTCATGAAGCTTGGGAAAGGTATGACAAAATAACTGCGAGGGAATTGTTCAGACAGTATGGGGTATCGGAAAGATTATACAAAGAATCTTTTGAACCAATGTTGTTGGTGGGTTTATTTGCCCCAGGGGAACAATGTTCGGCAGCAGCAGCCTTGGGAATGCTTTACTATTTTATTTTGGCGCATCAGCCCGACTTTGATGTGGTTTGGTGTCGCGGTACTGTAGGAGAGAAAATCTTTAAACCCTGGATCGAGAGTATCGAAAAAGCTGGCGGTAAAGTATTAACGAATAAACGAGTCAGCGATGTTGTCATTGACGAGACGGGAAAAGCGACGGGGGTTAAATGTGGCGATGAATTCTTTGCTGCCGATGCGATTATTTCTGGTGTGAGTATAACGGGAATGAAAAAGATTGTAGAAAATAGCAGCAGCTTAAACAATTATGCTCAATTCCGCAACTTGGCAAATCTTAAAGGTATCGATGTTTTAGCTACTCGTTTGTGGTTCGATCGCAAAGTCAATATTCCCTTACCTTCTAATGCTTGTTTTGGTTTTGATGCGACAACTGGCTGGACATTTTTCGATCTCAACGATCTTCAGGATGAATATCATAACGAGCCTAATACTGTCATTGAAGCTGATTTTTATCATGCTAACCAACTATTACCCATGACAGACGAACAAATTATTAATAAGGTGCATCGTGATGTAAGTACCTGTGTTCCTGGTTTTAGGGAAGCCAAAGTAGTAGATAGCAGCGTTATTCGAGTTAAAGAAGGAGTTACTCACTTTTTCCCTGGTAGCTATCAATATTTACTCTCAGCTAAAACAGATATTCCCAATTTATACCTGAGTGGTGATTGGATTGTAACCCGTCATGGTTCTTGGTCACAAGAAAAAGCCTACGTCACGGGGTTAGAAGCTGCTAATCTAGCGATCGAAAAGTTTGGCATCGGCAAAAAAGCACATATTCTGCCCATTGAAGCAGATGAACCCCATATCCAAGTTGCTAGAAATATTAATAAGACTATCAGAGATTGGACAAAATTTTTACCTAATTTTTGGTGGTAAATTCATAAGTTGTTAGTTGTTAGTTGTTAGCGGTGCGCGGGGAGGGGGGTTTAAGAACTAGATAAATCGAGGGAGAAAATTAGACTTAAAACTATTAAAAACCCCCCTTCCACCCCCGCGTCGGCGCAAGGACGGGGCTTACAAGTCCGCGACGCAGGTTCGCGGAACAGCCCCTCCGCAAGGGAACGCACACCTCTACTTGTTACTTGCTACTTGCTACTTAATCAAATCAAGGTTTTTGAGATTTATGCAAGAAGTTTGATAATCCCTATCTCTCGTTCCCCAACCTATGCAATAATATTGCGACTGCTGTAATTGAAGTTTTTAGCTGCTCATGGATGAGACAAATACAAATCTATCTAATGGCGATCGACCAAAAGAATCGTCTACACTTCCTGCTGTAGGGCAAACCGAATTAGAAACTTCAGATAATTTGTCCTCATCTTCAGAAGAAATTATGGCTGCACTGGAGACTCCTGTAGACTTCAATTTTGATTTGCCCGATCCTGAAGATGAAGAGATTAAAGAATTTGACTTTCAAAAACAAGTAGACGAAATTTGGCGAGTTTGCGATCGCTTCGATCTCCAAACTGATATTTGGCGGGGACGCATTCTCAGGGCAGTCAGAGATCGAGAAAAGAAAGGTGGAGATGGCAGAGGTACTGGTTTTCTTAATTGGCTGAAAAACCGAGAAATTACTAAATCTCAGGCATATGCTTTAATTCAATTAGCTAATAGTGCGGATACGCTTTTAGCAGAAGGCAAATTAAATCCTAATAGTATTAATAATTTTAGTAAACGGGCATTTGTAGAAACAGCTAAAGCAAGTCCAGAAATTCAACAATTAGTTAGTGAAGCAGCCCATCAAGGCGATCGCATTACCAGACGGGAAGTCAAACAATTAGCCGATGAATGGACGGCAATGAGTTCGGAATTACTCCCAGAAGAAGTTAAAGAGAAAGCTTCCGAAGGGGTATTACCCGCCCGTCATCTTGCACCTTTGGTTCGGGAAATGGAAAAATTACCCGATATCCATTTAGAAGAAATTCAAAAAGAAATAACCGAGTCTCCAGATATCGATACAGTCAAACTAATGACTACAGAGGCTAAAAACTTGGCTAAATATCTCGATGCTGCTGCCCAAGTACAAACCTTGAGGGAATCTGCCGTAGATTTAGAATTAGCATTGGAAGAAGCCATGCGGTTAGAATGTATCAACACCGCAGCAGATTTGGTAAAACAAGCCAATAACTTAGAACAAACCGTGGGTAAGCTATATACTACCTGGAAACGAATGGGTAGTTTAGCCGATCGCCTGTATGTAGAAACTGGTGCTTCTAATCCTCATTTGCGATCGCTACTTAATTGTTTGGATACCCTTACCAACGAAACTATTGAAGTTAACCTAGAGGAAGGAGGAGGACGTTTAATTCGTTTAAAAATAATCTCTGAAGGTAACTCAGATTTTACTTAAGTATCTAAATGAAATTAAAATAACTTTTACTTATAAATTTGATGATGTCTAATCAGAATCAAGTTGTTATCATCGGCGGAGGACCAGCAGGATTAGGATCGGCTTTGATGCTGGCTAAACGAGGTTGGACAAATATTACAGTTGTTGAAAAAAGACCATCGGCAGATTATTACGAACCAGATAAATCTTTTAGTTATCAAATTGATGCTAGAGGGCAAAAACTAACCGATTTATTGGGATTAACTGCAAAATTAGCCGATCTGAGTGTTCCTAGTACGGATTTTTACTTGACTCTGATTCAAAAAGACGGTACGCGCAAGACTCAAAAACTACCTATTGCCGATTCTAGTCGAAAAACAGCCTATTGGTTGCCGAGAGCATCTTTTGTCGAGCTATTTTATCGAGAAATCGAACAGAATTGGCAAGATTATATTCAGGTTTTATTTCAAAGTAAATGTGCGGAAATAAAACAAAATGGAGAACAATTAGAAGTTACTATTCAGTCTCAAACCAAAGGACAATTAACTTTTACGCCTACTCTTTTGGTTGGTTGTGACGGTTTAAACTCGATCGTGCGTCAAACACTCCATCAGATGGAAGGAGAAACTAATTACTTCGCCATGCAACAATTCCCTTCTGCTAGTTCGGGTTTGAAATACAAAGTTTTAACTTTACCCCCACAATTTCCACTTTCCGATCGAGAAGATGATTTAACTAAATCTACTATGGCTTATGGCATCAGGTCTAGTTTTAAAGGACGTACCAAGGCTATTTCTTTGGGCTTATTACCTTTAAAAAATCCCAATTTACCTCGTACTGCCAATATTATTACTTACCCAGACCATCAAATTTGGCAGTTAGATACGCCAGCAGAAGTGGAGCATTTTTTTAAAGAAGCTTTTCCTCAACTTCCTCTAGAAAAAATTCTTTCTTCTGAAGAAATAGCTAGGTTTACATCCAGCGATGGTGGTACATTTCCCCAACCTCAATACTGTGCTAAATTATCTCAAATTTTTGGAAAACCTCAAGAAAACCAAGGAACAGCAGTAGTTTTGTTGGGCGATGCAGTTCATTGTTTTCCTCCCGATATCGGACAGGGAGTTAATTCTGCTTTAGAAGATAGCTATCTTTTAAATGAGATTTTAACCGAAACTAAAGATAACCTAGCCGAAGCACTTCCTCGTTTTGAAAATTTACGACAACCCGATATTAAAGCTTTAATTCGTTTAGTACAAATTAGTTATCCTTGGCAATATAATCAAGACCCTTTACAAAAAAGATTATGGAGTATTAATTTTTTCGCTCGTTTTGTTTTAAATCGTATTTTTCCCTTTTTATTTCATCCCCATTCTTTTATTCTTATTCAAAATTACGAACTCTCTTACTCAGAAATTTTAGCTAAGAGCAATAAAACTACTTTGAATTTATATATTTTGATAGGGTTAGTGGTTATTGGTTGTTTATTGTTAGTCGTGAGTAGTTAGTTGTTAGTAGTTAGTTGTTAGTCTTATTTGCAATATTAGGTCAGAGAACAAAAGATCAATGACCTAAATTCGAGCGTACAAATTAATAACTCGATCGACAACTTCTTCCACACTCAAATCATCAGTCACTATTTCGATCGCGTCTTCTGCTTGTTTTAAAGGAGCAATGGCACGATTACTATCTTGTTCATCTCGCTTTTGAATATCTTTAGCTAGTTGCTCTATACTAATATCCTCTCTGCCTTGATTTTGTAGGTCTTGCCAACGCCTTCTGGCTCTTTCTCGTACCGAGGCGGTCAAAAAAATCTTTAATTCGGCATTGGGAAAAACATTTGTACCAATGTCTCTTCCTTCGGCAATAATTCCGCCTTTTTCTCCATATTTTTGCTGTTGTTTCACTAGCTGCTCCCGCACGACCCCCATAGCAGCTATTTTCGACACATTAGCCGTTACTTCTGGTGTACGAATTTCCTGAGTTACTTCTCGATCGTTAACATAAACCAAGGGAGGCAAGTTGGCAGCATTGGGGGGAATAAGGTCGATTTTTACATCTTCAATTAAAGAGGCGATCGCTTTTTCATCATCTAAGTTAATTCCCGACTCCATCACTAACCAAGTAACAGCGCGATACATTGCTCCTGTATCTAAATATAGTAAGTCTAGTTGACGAGCAACTTTACGGGTAACGGTAGATTTACCTGCTCCTGCGGGGCCATCTATGGCTATAATTGGTTGACGTTGACGCAACATAATATTATCGATAAGACGAGTAGAATTAACATAAGCAGCGATCGCCATTAACCCAGTTTGTTCGATCTTTTCTAAGGGTTGTAGGGTTTGCGGATCGACTATCTCTGCATACTGAAGTTTAACTTCTGGTACAGTTGCTATTTGTTTTTTTACCAACTCAATTAAGCTACTAGCATCTTTTATCCCTGTATTAAAAGCTTGTTTTGCTGCTTGCAGACTACTATAAAGGACAGAAGCTTTTTGTTTTTCTGTTTTAGTTAAATACTGATTACGAGAACTCAAAGCAAGTCCAGAACTTTCCCTGATAATAGGACAACCAACTATCTCTACAGGAAAATTAAGCTCTCTGACTAAACGACGCACAATAGCTAGTTGTTGAAAATCTTTTTCACCGAAGTAAGCGCGATCGGGCTGTACTATATTCAGCAGTTTAGTCACTATGGTTGCTACCCCGACAAAATGTCCTGGGCGGTATTTGCCACATAAAACCGAAGTCATAGTTACAGGCGGAACAACGATAGTAGTAGTTGATTGAGAATCTGTATCTCCAGTTATGCCTATTTCTGCTGCTGTGGGTGCAAATACTACTTCGACTCCTAGTTTTTCACACTGTTGACAATCTGACTCTAGTTGTCTGGGATAAGCTTGTAAATCTTCTGTTGGGGTAAATTGAAGCGGGTTGACAAAAATACTAACTACTACTAGCTCATTTTCAGCGATCGCTTTTTTAATTAGACTAATATGTCCTTTATGTAACGCTCCCATAGTTGGCACTAAACCAATTTTACGACTCTGTCTTTGACTGGCTAAATAAGAGCGTAACTCTTTAACCTTTGGTAAAAGTAGCACTGTTGCAACCTCTTCATAATTCTGGGAAAAATAATAAGGGCGTTAAATCTAACGCCCTCCCATAGTTTAGATCGCTTCAGACCAGCACTGAAAGTATCTTGACCTACCTATCACAACAGTCTTAATATTTGAACAAATTAGATATCAGCGATCGACCATTAGTTCAATACTTGTATACTTACTGGCACTACTCCATGATGAACCATCCCAAGATTATGAGCAGCAGCAGCAGATAAATCGATAATTCTACCTCGAATAAAAGGTCCGCGATCGTTTATTCTGACAACTACGGAACGACCATTATTGAGATTAGTTACTCTTACTCTAGTACCGAAAGGCAAACTGCGATGGGCAGCAGTAAGGGCATTTTGATTATATCTTTCGCCATTAGCAGTGAAACGACCATGAAAACCTGGGCCATACCAGGAAGCTTTTCCACTACCTGCTGAATGTGCTATCTGTACTGATTCTGATTGGATACTATTTAAGTTTTCTAAACTGTTTTGATAATTTTCTGTTTTATTTAATTTTTTGTTTTTAAGTAAACTTAATATTATATTTGGTTTTTCTATTTTGATATTTTGAGTAACTTTAATTGGAGACTTAGGACTTTTTTGTAATTTAGCTGTTGCTCCTCGAACGGGATAATTATGGGTAAGAAACGTCGCTACGGATAGAGAAACGATAGTAGCAAGACTAAATAAATTTTTGTTAACCATACTTTAACTTTCAAAATTGCAGCAAAATCTACAACTCAAATTTGAGCCTAACTGCATTTTTCCTCACATAATAATTTCGACTAGTTTAAGTGGGAAAGAGATTAACAATCAAATGTAAAAATACCGATAAAGCTATTATTATTTTGAATGAATACTGAAAAAAACAAATATATTTCTAATCAATTGGGTTGATTTGAATAACTGAAATTATCGTTCAAAGCCTTATATTTCGTTACTTTATCTTGTGTTATTTTATTTATTTTCTTATTGTGAATTTTTGATGAAGTGATTATCGTTACATACAAATTTGACAATATTTTATAAGTATTTAAGATTTGCTAAAAAAAGAGTTATTAGTTGTTAGTTGTTAGTTGTTAGTCATTATTCATGTAGATTTCATACAAAACCTACAAATAATGATATATAATAAAAGGTTTTTATTAATCAAATTGAAATTTATTTCCATAAATAAAAAGCGATCGCTCTTATAAATAGGCGATCGCTTTAGATGGTAAAAATAATAATTTGTATAATGATTCGCAATTCACAATCAATAATTAAACCATACAAAAGAAATGAAATAAGTTAAGTAGGGCTTGCTGAATAAGTTAAAGCTATTGATTTGTAAAGGTTTAAAGCATTTCAAAATGATTCTAATCCAAGAAAAACAACGCCAATTGCTCGAAAACCTTGCACTTCATAACCAAAAATAAGGCTGCAAAAAAAAGCTGATAGTGAGGGCGCGGGGAGGGGGGTTTGATAACCCAATAAATCGGTTAGGGTAACAGACTTAAAACTATTTGAAACCCCCTTCCACCCCCGCGTCGGCGGTAAGCGGTCGGAACCCGCGCCACCTGA
>JBFRWK010000317.1:0-10876 GCA_051439545.1 Xenococcaceae cyanobacterium
GAGTTCTTGTGAGAAAAGGAAGATATTAGGCAAATGTAAGCATACTCCAATAATACCTAGTTATCCACTGCGCTTGGGATAATGTCTACTTAAATTTGCCTAAGTTTAAGTAGATTTTAAGTTGCGCTTCTAAGATAGATGTGCTTTAGCAATATTGGTAAGAATTCAGATCAAGGGCGATCGCTCTTTTCCCGTTATCAGTTTTATGGTTAGCGCAATCGCTCTTGTGTCACCTCTACGCTAAAATATCGATATCTCAATCCCAAAAGTGATTCCATGACTGCTCTGACGTTGAATCTTTCCTCTTTAGTCGAGAAAATCAGCGATCGCGATTTAGAGCTTCTTTCTCGCGACAATCCCGATGCTCGACTAGAGACTAATTCAGAAGGACAACTAAGATAATCCTTCCGTTTTTTTAAGCCGATTTAAGCAGGGTCAAACGCTTACTACACAAAGCTTTCAGAGACTGCGACCGCCAAGTTTGTGAGAAATGCGGGTAGTACTATTATGCAGTCTAGATTGATTATTATTCTCAGACAATGAGTTGTGACAGTTTAAGGTGCGGAAGATGGGTTAGATTTTCTTGACAGATCGGCTATAAACTAAATCCCTAGGCAGTTACTGAACAACAATAAATAACAATAAATATGAATAATTACTTTGCGACAGTTGCCCGTGGATTAGAAGCGATCGCTGCTGAAGAATTAGAGGAATTAGGGGCAAAAAACATCCGTCCCGATTTTACTGGGGTTCATTTCCAGGGAGACAGGGCTTTACTGTATCGGGTCAATCTTTGGGCTAGGACTATTTTTCGGGTACTCGTGCCGATTGCTGAAGTTAAAAGTTACAACGCACAACAGCTTTATCGTAGTGTACAAAAGCTCGATTGGACAGGATACCTCCAGCCTAACATGAGTATAGCAGTTAACTGCACTGGTAAAAATAATAATTTGAACCATACTCACTTTACCGCCCTACAAATTAAAAACGCGATCGTCGATCGACAAAGAGATGAATACGGAGAACGTTCTGATATCGATGTGGAACATCCCGATTTACTGATTAATGCTCATATCCACAAAAATCGCTGTACTCTTAGTTTAGATAGTTCTGGCTCTAGCTTACATAGACGCAGATATCGTCCAGCTATGGGTATTGCCCCTCTTAAAGAAACTCTTGCTGCTGCTTTAATTGTTATGTCGGAATGGACTCCCGATTTACCTTTTTTCGATCCTTTATGTGGTTCGGGAACTTTGCCCATTGAATCTGCGCTAAAAGCTTTAAATATTGCCCCTGGTTTGTATCGTCAGAAATTTGGTTTTGAAACATGGCTCGATTTTGATAAATCTCTCTGGCAAGCAATACGCACTGAAGCAGAAGCAGCTAAACTAACTCAATTATCCGTACCCATTATCGGCAGCGATCGCGATTTAGATATAATCGAACAAGCACGAACTAATGCGGAAAACTGCGGACTCGAAACCCAAGTGCGGTTTTACCATCAAGAATTAGCCCAAGTAGAAGCACCAGCAGATAAGGGCGTTATTATTTGTAACCCTCCCTATGGTCAACGCATTGGCAACATAGAAGAATTAGTCTCTTTGTATAAACTATTAGGAGATATTTTTAAACAACGCTTTACAGGTTGGACGGCCTATGTGCTTACAGGAAATAAAGAATTATCAAAAAAAATAGGCTTAAGAACCTCTCGTCGTTTACCTGTTTACAATGGTTCATTACCCTGTACCTTGCTCAAATATGAACTTTATTAAAGAAGAATTCAGGAGTTCGGAAGATATTATAATGTACAGTTATTTACTAACAACTAACGACTAACGACTAACAACTAACAACTAACAACTAACGACTAAATTTCAATTCTTAAGTAAATACAGGCATTTATGTAACTGCTTATCGAGATAGAGAATATTTTGATTATTATTAACATAGTCGAGGGCATTGAGAACAACTTGAGGCTGACTATCTTTGAGACAAAAAGTTCTGATCCCTAAAGAATAGAGATGTTCGATTACTTCAGGATGTTGGCAATTGCTCCAATGAATTAAACGTATTTTTGGCTTAATTGCTTTGAGGATAGCGATATTGTTAGTATTCTTCTCTGCTGCTATATCAAAGAAAACTATATCGATATCCATATCATTATAGATAAAATCAAAGACCCGCTCTATTTCGGTCGATTTAAAAATATTATATCCAGAGCGATTACATCTAATTAATCTTGTTAAATATTCTCTATAGCCTCGATCTTGCTCGGAAATGAGTACATTAAAATTTTTTTTACCTTTATTCCTTTTGGATTGAAAGAATTTACGTAACATAAGAGCAAGATAGATTTATACATTAATAGATTTACTTAGCTATTATTACTGATAAATCACAGTCTGGTTTACGTAAATTCAGCATTTTTGGCAAAATTTACAAAAACTTAACAAAATACTTGTTTGGATGTCCCCGAGACTTGCATGGAGACGAAAATTTGCCTGACTTTATAAATCTTCATGACTAATCCAACTTAAATATTGACTATCTGTCATTAACGCTTCTGCCAATAGATAACCAGAAACTGTCCAATTTTGATATTTTCTAGCTTCTTTACCGACCAAGCGTCCATTTTTACCATCGTAATATTCCGCCCATTCATCTCTTACCAAACTTTTAGCAGCAATTTCGAGAGCTTGTTTACCAATTTCGGGACGATTATTTTTTAAAGAAGCTGCGATTAACTGCCATAGTAAAACAGGCCAATTCCCTCCATTATGATAAGACCAAGGACGGTTTTTTGGGTCGCAGCCAGTTAATAAATGCCAATCTCTATTTTTAAGAGCGGGAAAACAAACTTTCATAGGCATAAAACCGATTAAATCTTGCCATTTTCTTTCGATAGTATTGAGGATGGCATCAGCTTGCTTTTCACTAGCTAAAGAAGAAATAATCGCCATCAAATTGCCCACAGAAAAAAAGCGACAATCTAATTTGGAAGGTCCTAAATTACCTACTAAATAACCACCATCTTCTGGCAACCATTCACTTAATTCAGCATAGGGAATTGATTCGGGATAAATATTAAATTGATTCAAAACATTTTCGCCGTATTCTTCACTTTTATAGCGATAAATAACATTTAATCTTGCTAAATCCAGCCAATAATGATAGCGAATATGACCGAGGAGAGGAGCTAAACGACTATTAATAGCTAAATGAGTTTTTTCATTTTCTGAATTATTTAAGAGTAGCTCTCGAGCGCAACGTAGAGCAGTATAAAATAGGGATTGTATTTCTAAAGGATGACCATTAATTCCCATACGTCGATCGATCATACAAGCACCATCAGGTACGAGTAAAGTGGGATACATATCGAACCTTGCAGATAAACAAAGTTCCATAATTAGCCTAATTCCCCTTTGCATTTCTGGGCTATGAGCCAAAGAAATTTCTTCTGTTGCTTTAACATATGCTCGTAAGAGAAATATCCACCATAAACAGGAGTCAACGGGGGTTACTCTACCGATAGCATGATCGCCAAAATCTGCTTGTAAATATTGGTCTTCTCCTTGATGAATTACTTTAAAACTAGCAGGCATCAAGCCTCTTCTGGGTTCTAAGAAATCTAATTGTCTTTCTTTTATTTGTAGCTTTAAAGTATTAGTTAAAAAGTTACGAACAATTTCGGGTTTGTCTTTAATTAAAAATAATAATGCTGCTGGGACAAAGTCACGGACAAAACATTGATCGTAATTGAGAGAAGGCGTATCATTATCTGAAGCTGCTACTGTTCCAATAGGGCGATCGTAAAAATAAATAATAGAGTCTTCTAAAATTTCCCAAGCTTGACTAGTAATATTAGTACTTTTTTCCATTAATTAAACCTAATTTTTGTTTCTGTTTGGGTCAAATGAGATGTATCTCCATTTAATTCCATTTGCCAATTATTTTGATGACGAATTAGTTTGACTAAGCAGCAAAGAGAAGCATTAATATTAGGTTGACCCCCTAATAAACCCGCAGTAGTTCCCCATACAGATGCCCCATGACCTACTAACAAGATATCATCAGAAAATTGGCTGATAATTTTCTTGGCTACATCTTTTGTTCTTTGATTTACTTCTGCTTCGCTTTCGGGGTATTTAGGTATAACCAAAGAATTATAATTCCAATCGATGCGCGGATAATTTTGGGCTAATATTTCTTTTGGCTGTATTTCTGGATGTTCGCTCATCCATTCAGGATTATGCCATTCACTTAACCCCGCTTCTAATTTAATTGATAAATCGAGAATTTCTGCCACTTCATTAGCTGTTTGAATTGTCCGCAAAAAAGGAGAAGCAAAAATATGCTCGATCTTTGCTGTTTTTAGTCTTTTGCCCAATTCTTGCGCTTGTACGAAACCATCTTGAGATAACGGAGGATCGTAACGCCTTTCTGCTGTATTAAACCATTCTGGATTAACAAAATCTAAACGATTTCCATGTCTGGCAATCCAAACTGTTTGTTTTACGGTCATTAGTTATTAATTATTAGTTATTACCCAAAATATCTAACTTGGCAAATAATTTTTTTACTTTATCTAAATCTTTATCTCCAGGCGATCGCTCTACTCCACTCGATAGATCGATGCCTTGAGGATGTATTTGGTCTAGAGCATCTTCAATATTATCAGGTGTTAAGCCTCCTGCTAGCAACCAAGGAAGAGGAGGATTGAAATCAGATAAATCTTGCCAGTTTAAGGTTTTGCCCGTACCTCCTAATAATTGAGGGTGATAAGCATCTAACAAGAGAGTATCGACTATGTTGTCATAAATCCGAGCTTTATTAAGAGAATCTGCATTTTTAACTCGCAAAGCTTTAATTAATTCAATTCCCTTGGGTAATATTGTCTTAAGATGCTGACAAAACTGAGGTGTTTCCTCTCCATGGAGTTGTATCCCAGTTAGATTGGCTTGAGAGGCAATGGTAACAATTTCTTGAGGATTAGTATCGGCAAAAACACCAATTCGCTCTACACTACTAGGTAAATACTCGGAAATTAAGGCTATTTGCTGGGGAGTTACGTAACGGGGCGATCGAGAAACGCAGATAAAGCCTAAAGTTGTCGCTCCGAGATCGGCGATCGCTTTTCCTTGTTCGGGTTTAGTTATACCGCAGATCTTAATCCGCATTGTTTGGTTCTAAGTTTGAAGTACTGTTAAATATTTAAGTCGAAATAAAGTTTTTGGCAAAGAGATTTTTATAATTCCTGTAATTCTATAAATAAATTTAGCAATATAGGAGTTTTAAGCTGCATGATATCTACTTTAATTTTGGCTGCTCAACCCACCCCTTCGACTATTGAATGGAATACCTCTGTGGCTCTAATTATGATTTTTTGTAACTTATTTGCCATTGCCATTGGTCGCTATGCTATCCAAAAACCAGGACAAGGGCCAGATTTACCAGTACCTAAGCCAGAATTATGGAGCAGTTTTGGTTTAGCAGAGTTGTTAGCAACTACCAGTCTCGGTCATATTATTGGGGCTGGCATGATTTTAGGCTTAAGTAATGCTGGTATTTTATAATGGTTTTTCAGCTAAGAGCTAAAAGCTCAAAGCTAAGAGCTAATTAACCAAACTATTTCAGGAGTACAAATATAACTAGTGAAAGCTTTAGTAGTCGGCAACGGAGGCAGAGAACACGCTTTAGCATGGACTTTACTCCAATCTCCTAACGTAGAACAAGTATTTTGTACTCCTGGTAATGGAGGAACAGCGATCGCCAAAAATTGTCAGAATTTGCCCATCAAAGTAGATGATTTTGCAGCGATCGCCCAAGCAGTAAAGGATAATCAGATTGATTTAGTGGTAGTAGGGCCAGAATTGCCTTTAGCTTTAGGCATTACCGATTATCTACAACAACGGGATATTTTAGTTTTTGGTCCCAACCAAGAATCAGCACAAATAGAAGCCAGTAAATCTTGGGCAAAAGCTTTAATGGCAGAAGCAGGAGTCCCCACTGCTAATTCAGAAACCTTTACAGAAAAAGAAACAGCCCTTGCTTATATTCGGCAACAAGCTGCGCCCATTGTCGTGAAAGCAGATGGACTAGCAGCAGGCAAAGGGGTAATTGTGGCTGAGACTGAAACAGAAGCTTTGGCAGCCGTCAAAGAATTATTTGCCCAAGGTTATACCAAATTAGTTATCGAAGAATTTTTATCAGGGGAAGAAGTTTCGGTTTTAGCTTTAACCGATGGTATTACAATTGTACCTTTGCTACCCGCCCAAGACCACAAACGTATTGGCGAAGGAGATACGGGGAAAAATACAGGAGGAATGGGGGCTTATTGTCCCGCACCTATAGCTACTCCTGCAATTATGCAGCAAATAGATCTAGAAATCCTTCAGCCAACTATTGCTACTCTCAGAAAAAGAGGAATTGATTATCGTGGTGTCTTGTACGCTGGTTTAATGATTACCCCCGAAGGTAAAGCCAAGATTTTAGAATTTAACTGTCGTTTTGGCGATCCCGAAACTCAGTCAGTTTTACCCCTTTTAGATACGCCTCTAGACTCTTTATTACTCGCCTGTGCCGAACAAAAACTAGATCGACATCCTCCTATTAAATGGAAAGATGGTACTGCTGTCTGCGTTGTTGCTGCTTCGGGGGGTTATCCCGATGCTTACGAAAAAGGTAAAGAGATTACAGGCATTGATACCGCAGAAAAAAAAGGTGCAATTGTTTTTCAGGCAGGAACAAAACTAGAAGGGGATAAGATTGTTACCGATGGTGGTAGGGTTTTAGGCGTTACCGCAGTAGGTAAAGATTTTAATAGCGCGATCGCTTCTGTTTATCCCGCGATCGAATCTATCCAATTTGAAAAAATGTACTATCGTCGCGATATCGGACATCGAGTCCGTTAAAATTAAACTAAGAACTTTCTCACGCATCGCGTCTATTCTTGTTACTACAATACCATCAACAGATAAAGCGATCGCTATTCTGCTCTGATGATTGTCCCCCCCTTGCTAGATAAAATTTCTGCTGCATCTTCTAACTGACCAATTCCCGCTATACCACCCCTAGCCTCAACAAAACGACAAGCTGCTTCTACCTTTGGTTGCATCGAACCAGGAGCAAAGCTATAGTTGCGTAACTGCTGTGGAGTTATCATGGATATTGGTTGTGCTTCTGGAGTACCCCAGTTAGTGTAAACCGCATCTACATCAGTCAAGAGTAATAAAGCATCGGCTTGTAACTCTGTTGCCAGTAATGCTGTAGCTAAATCTTTATCGATAACTGCTTCAACCCCACGGATACTAGCTGCTGGGGTAACAACAACGGGTATGCCACCACCGCCAGCACAGACGACTAATGCTCCCACTTTTACGAGTAAACGAATTGTTGGCAATTCTAAGATTCGCTTGGGTTCGGGAGAAGGGACAACGCGACGATAGACATCGCCATCAGGAGCAACTTTCCAACCTCTTTCTTTGGCTAACTGTTTAGCTTCTGTCTCTGAATAAACCGCACCGATAGGTTTAGTAGGCCGAGCAAAAGCAGGATCGTTGGGATCTACTTCTATCTGGGTAAGGAGAGTTACTATTTGCCGATCTGGTAGTTGATTGCAGAGTTCTTGTTCGATTAAATAACCGATCGCTCCTTCTGTCTCTGCATCTAAAACATCGAGGGGATAGGGTTTTACGGACTTGTAAGCTTCGGCTTGCATTGCCAGAAGTCCTACTTGGGGGCCATTCCCGTGGGTTACTACCACCTGATGTTCTCTGGCAACTTCGGCGATCGCTTTGGCTGCCAACCGAATATTTTGTCGCTGTATTTCTACTTCTGGAGGTTGACCGCGCTTAATTAGGGCATTACCTCCTAAGGCAATAACTACAAGCATAATTGTCTATCCTACCAAGTTTTTACGGGCGAGAAATTGCTCGATTTGGGCAGAGAGACTAGGTTTGCCCACCTCAGCAAATTCATAGCGAGCGCGTACTACTGGCTTGTTAAGTTTCATTAGAGAACTAAGATCGCTGGGAGTGGCTGCTACTACTACATCAGCTTCTGCATTGTTAATAGTTTTTTCCAGAGCTTTTAGTTGGGCGGGAAAATAACCCATAGCTGGCAATACCGAACCTATATGGGGATAGCGATCGTAAACTTCGGCGATTTCTGGAACAGCAGAAGCTCTAGGATCGACAATTGTTGCTGCCTGGGCGCGGGTAGTAGCTACATAACCTGCACCATAGGGCATTCCTCCATGAGTGGTAGTTGGGCCATCTTCTACTACTAACACACGGCGATCGCGTACTGCTTCTGGATTATCTAGTTGGATTGGTGAAGCACCACGAACAATAACGGCTTGGGGATTAACTCTCTTAACTGTATCGCTAACTCTCTGTACGTCAGCATCGGCTGCCGAATCGACTTTAGCCACGATCGCAATGTCTGCCATCCGCAATACTACTTCCCCTGGGTGGTGAGTCGTTTCATCTCCAGGACGTAAAGGATCGACTAAAACCAGATGTAGATCGGGTTTGATGAAAGGAAAGTCATTATTACCTCCGTCCCAAAGGATAATATCGGCTTCTTGTTCTGCTTTCTTGACAATTAAGCCGTAATCGACTCCAGCATAGACTATATTGCCTACCTCTAGATGGGGTTCGTATTCTTCTCGTTCCTCGATCGTACATTCAGCTATATCTAAATCTGCTTTAGTAGCAAACCTTTGCACTACTTGCTTTTCCAAATCTCCGTAAGGCATGGGATGACGGATAACTGCCACTTTTAACCCTTTTTGTCGCAGGAGCTTAGAAAGCCAACGGCTAGTTTGCGACTTACCGCAACCAGTCCTTACCGCAGAAACGGCAATTACAGGGACTTGGGCTGATAGCATGGTTCTTTCTGGTCCTAAAAGTAAAAAATCTGCCCCCGCTACCATTGCCCGCGATGCCAAATGCATAACCTCAGCATGAGTCAGATCGCTATAGGCAAACACTACACAGTCTATTTGCTCGCGACGACAAAGAGATTCTAATTCTGTTTCGTCAACGATCGCTATACCTTCAGGATAAAGAGAACCTGCAAGACTAGCTGGATAGCGACGGTTAGCAATGCCCGAAATTTGTGCTGCGGTAAATGCTACCACTTCCACTTCTCGGTTGTGGCGGTATACCTGATTAAAATTATGAAAATCTCGACCTGCTGCCCCGATAATAACAATTTTAGTAGGCATTCGTTTTTGACCTTTCATGGTATTACTCCTTTATCTTTCTATCAAAGGCATTGACCTATCTTTCCTGTGTTTAAGGCAACGAAGGGGGAGTGCTGTTCTCCTTTGATAGAGGAGGTCAAATAGGACAACATCTATTTTCAACCCCCTATTTTATCACTCTGTCAATTTTCTTTAAACTATTCTGTGTTAGTAGATTGTCGATCTAGGACAAGAATCGCGATCGGGCGAAGCCTGCCGCCTACGGCGATCGCCTGAAGAAGATTGGTTAAACAGACATTGTAAGTTCGGAGTTCGGATTAGGATCGCGATCGCGATTACATTGCCAAGCGATCGCTTTGGAAATTGGGTTTAATCTGGATAAACTCAATGTAAGTAATAGAGTATTTTCATGAAGCAGGTAAAATTAACAGTATCGGGAAAGGTACAAGGTGTTTTTTTTAGGCATTATACTCGCCAACAAGCTCTAAAATTAGGGCTTCGTGGATATGTCAAAAATTTAGTTAACGGAGATGTGGAAATTGTCGCCCAAGGCGATCCTCCACAAGTAGATCGGCTAATTGAATGGGCTAAATCTGGTTCTCCTGCCGCTGAGGTTAACAATCTCAAGTTAGAAGTTATGTTTAATGAGGATGAATTTCAAGATTTTGCAATTCGTTATTAAAATGCGATCTGTGTAGGTAGGTGCTGCGCGACTACGGAGTAGCAGCTAGCGCGATCGCTCTAGCACTTACAATAAAATTAGAGTCAAGGCACTCTTACTAAAATTATGACCACGATTCAAGTTAAACCTCGGTTTCAAAGCTTTGAAGAATATCTATCCTACGACGATGGCACAGATAAGCTATACGAACTATTTAATGGAGAATTAATTGAAGTGCCACCAGAATCAGGGCAAAATGTGCAAATTGCCAATCGTCTTTTCCTTATTTTTGCCTTGTTGATTGGTACAGATAGAGTTAGAGGTCATGGATTGGAACTGGAAGTACGAGGCGAACCGAGAAATCGTTATCCCGACCTCACAATCCTTCGAGAAGAACATATTCAGCAGTTAGCAAAGCGCAATACCCTCCGCCTTTCAATGGCTCCCCCGTTACTAGTTATGGAAGTTGTAAGTCCTGGAGAATTGCAAAGAGAGCGAGATTACATTGCCAAGCGATCGCAGTATCAGGATTGCGGTATTCCTGAATATTGGATTATTGACCCCGATGCTCAAACAATACTGGTATTAGAACTCACAGACGATACTTACACTGAGGTTGGCAGCTTTTCTGGTCAGGAGCAAGTGCGATCGCCGCAGTTTAGCGAACTGAACCTAACAGCAGCACAAATCTTTGCCTCAGCCAATCGGGAATAATTCGATTGAAGCAGATAACCCTCCAAACTTTCTAGAATATAAACCATACGACGATTTCTGAGAGAGAAAAATGCCAGTATTAACCCTAACAAATGAACAAGCCATTGAATTGGTGAAGCAGTTACCAGTGGAACAGCAGGCAGAGATTTTCAGATTCTTGTTGCTACAACACCTACTAAAAACCTAAACATAACTGATCATATTTAGGGTTGGGACACGGTGATTTCCCATCTACACAATTCGATTGGCTACTGGCAAGAGAGAGGAGATTGTCCATCTCATTACTATCACTA
>JBFRWK010000318.1:0-8599 GCA_051439545.1 Xenococcaceae cyanobacterium
TCGCCTAAAATCTTGTGGCTCTGATACTTGCGGTACAGATAAGTAGTTTGAGACTTGGTTGTTTTATGTGTCCCGTAATTAGTCTGACGACCATCGTTTCAAATTTGGAAAATGGATTAATCGATCGGTATGCGGTAGAGATTAGATTGTTACTGGAAAAGCTTAGAGAAGCTAAAAGGATAAATAACCCTAGAACTAAAAAACTTGGTGCTATTTATGTTGCTGAGCGTCGGTTAACTTGGGAAAAACTTAGTTTCTATTTTGGCTATCTACTAAAGCATAACTGGATTGAGCCTAAAGATATTATCGCTATTACTGAAGCTTTGAAAAGTGATTATGCTTACCCACCAACTTACACAGTTGAATGGATTGACAATCAGCACGGATTATTAATTGCCAAGCGTCAATTAAAAATAGAGTGAATGACGTATTTGACAAAATAGCCGTTTAGTAGTAAAGCTAAGCGGTTACTTGCTATTTTGGGGAATATTTGGGGATTAAGTACTTTACAGAAAATATAAATGCGTGAAAATTCTTAGTAAAGTACTTGCTTACAAGTGTAGTGATATGGGTATTTTAGAAGTTGTAAATGAGCGTATTTTAAGCGTATAAGCTAACGAATGAATTGCCCTAGACAGTGAAACTCATTGCCCTAACTAGAATAAATAAAATCCAGGGTACAGGAGTTGAACCTGTCTAGGGCGAATTATGAGTTCGCTGCCTCAACCGCTCGGCCAACCCTGGTAACATATTTTTATCTAGTTAAAGATTATATTAGTAAACTAGTATTTTGACAAAATTAACGACTATAATCCTAATTGCATGAGTTGGAAATCGACCTTAATACTTACCTCTGCCTTATTTTTGACTATGTTAGTGGCTGGTAGTGGAAGTGCTTATATTAGCTACAAAATCGGTGAAGAAGCGTTGAAAGGGGTAACTCAACCAGATGCTAATTCAGAGCATAGTTTGAAAAAAGACCGAGTTTTGGGCGAACATAAAGGTCTGAAATTGATTAGCGAAAAAGAAATTTTAATTAAGGTCTATAATCTTACTCAAGGACAGAAAAAATCCGATCGCACTGCACGACCAAAAAATGCGGAGAAATCTCAGCAGTCATTTGATGGCAAAAAAAAATTGGCTAACAATCGTGCTTTTATCCCGATCAAAGATGAAGCAGGGGGAGTAAGTATGGAAATAGTGGAAGCAGGGCAAAATGGAAATTATTTGTTACTTCATGTTACATTAATTAACAAAGGTTCGAAAGCAGTTCGTTTTCTTTATAGCTTCTTAGATGTGAGGGACGATCGCGGTATAGCTTTAAGTGCTATTGCTGATGGCTTACCAGGAGAATTACCTCCAAATGGAGAAAAGTTTAGTGGTACTCTACGAATTCCCACGGTTTTACTCGATCGCTCGCAAAAAATATCTTTAACCTTAACCGATTACCCAGAACAAAATTTAGAACTAAAATTAAAAGATATTCCAACGATCGACATAGATCGATGAATTTAGCCAACAATTACAAATCAGGGATGCTAAGCTTATTTCAATCTTATACCAGTTTAAAAGTACCGTTGTATTCTTACTGTTTGTTCTATAGATGACTGGTCGAGATTTTGTGATTACTTTTCTTTTAGTCTTTTTGTTGATTTTTCTCAATGCTTTTTTTGTTAGTGCCGAGTTTTCAATAGTTTCGGTCAGAAGATCGAGAATTAGCCAGTTAGCAAAAGAAGGAGACATTCAAGCTCAAACCGTCCAGTCTTTACAGCGCAGTCTCGATCGCTTGTTGTCTACTACCCAGTTGGGAATTACTCTTTCTAGTCTAGCAGTGGGTTGGATTGGCGAGCAAACTTTAGCAGCATTTATGGCTCGAGTAGTTACCCAACTACCCTTACCTGAGTTTATCACCAAATCGATCGCCCATTCTTTGGCTATTCCTATTTCTTTTTTGGTCTTAGCTTATTTACAAATAGTCTTAGGAGAACTTTGTCCAAAATCCGTGGCGTTAATGTATCCAGAAAAACTAGCCAGATTTTTTGGACCTCCGAGTATCGTTATTGCCCGTATTTTTCTTCCTTTTATCTGGATTTTAAATCAATCGACTCGTTTGTTATTACGTCTTGCAGGCATTGAGTATACGGGACAAGGTTGGTATAAACAAGTAACCTCAGAAGAGTTACAGCTAATTATTGCGACAGAAAGAGAATCTACTGGTTTAGAAGCAGAAGAAAGAGAATTACTGAACAATATTTTTGAATTTGCTGATGTTATGGCGGTGGAAGTGATGACTCCCCGTATCCAGATGAATTATTTATCTGTAGATGCAACTTTTAATGATTTACTACAACAAGTTGCCACGCACCAACATTCTCGCTACCCAGTAATTGGTGAGTCTCTAGATGATATTCAAGGCATAATTGATTATAAAGATTTGGCTTTGCCTTTAACCCAAGGAAAAATTAGCCCGCAAACACCAATAAAATCTTGGGTAAAATCAGTACGCTTTGTCACAGAATCAACTCCTTTGAATGAATTATTATCGATGATGCAGCGATCGCAATTACAAATGGTAATTATTGTCGATGAGTTTGGCGGTACTTCTGGTTTGGTTACTTTTCAAGATTTGATAGCAGAAATAATTGGTGAAGAACGAGAGGTTACTGAAACTAAAGAAGATGGCTTGCAAATGTTAGATGAAAATTCTTTTTTAGTTCCCGTCCACATGAATTTAGAAGAAGTAAATGACTTATTGGGTTTGGATTTACCTTTAGAAAAAGATTATTATACCCTGAATGGGTTTTTATTGGATCGATGGCAAAAAATACCAACTCAGGGCGAGATTTTACATTATCAAAACCTTGACTTTACTGTTACTAAAGCAAATAATAATCGGCTATTTCAAGTTCTTATTCGCCGTCACGAGCCTAGAGCAGATGAAGAGTTTTTAAATAACGATCCAGAATCAGAACAAAAACACGATTTAGAAGTAATAGACAATGTTTCTAATCAATTGTCTCTCGATAAATAGAAAAAGTCTGTGAAGTTATTATTATAATTTATTATTGAAAATTTAGATTCGAGCGATTTTGAGCCTAGCCGATCGACAAATTTTTATCTATAAATTTATTGGAGTAATTAGTCTTGACAAAAAAGATTCTACTAACAGGGGGCGGTTCTGTTGGTCATATTACGGTAAATCTAGCTTTAATTCCTCTGTTAATTGAAGCAAATTGGAAAATAATTTATATTGGCTCTTTTGAAGGAATTGAACGAGAACTAATCTCGAATTTTCCCGAAGTTACTTATTACGGAATTTCTACAGGAAAACTAAGAAGATATTTTGCTATAAAAAATTTTACAGATATTTTCCGCGTACTCAAAGGAATAATTGAGGCATACAAAATTATTCAAAAAGAGAAACCTGAGATTGTTTTCTCTAAGGGGGGTTTTGTCTCTGTTCCTGTTGTTATTGGCAGTAAACTAAATAATGTATCTGTTATTACTCATGAATCCGATCTAACTCCTGGACTAGCAAATCGTATTAATATGCTTTTTGCTCAAAAAATTTACACTACTTTTCAAGAAACCTTAAAATATTTACCTAAAGAAAAAGGAGAATTTATTGGCGCGATCGTCCGTTCGGAATTAAAACAAGGTAATGCTGAAAGAGGTCGCGTTTTTTGTCAATTTAATGCGACTAAACCAGTGATTTTAGTCGCTGGAGGTAGTCTTGGTTCTGTATCTATAAATCAGATATTACGTTCTCTACTCAATCTACTGCTAAAGGAATTTCAAATTATACATATTTGTGGCAAAGGTAATCTAGAGCCAGATTTAGAACGGCAAGGCTACAGACAATTTGAATATGTAACGGCAGAACTTCCAGATTTAATGTCTTTGTGCGATTTAGTAATTTCTCGTGCGGGTTCTAATTTTATTTTTGAGTTTTTATCTTTGAAAAAACCAATGATTTTGATCCCACTCCCGAAACAATCAAGTCGTGGTGACCAGATTGAAAATGCTAAAGTTTTTAAAAAGCAAGGATATGCCGAAGTTATTTTAGAAGAAAATTTAACTAAAGAGCGTTTATTAAATGCGATCGATGCAGTATTTAATAATAGAGAAAAATATATAAGTAAAATGGAAGAATGGAATAGCGATCGCTCTTTGTCTGAGTTATTCTCTCTGATTACTCAGTCTGTATCTTAAGCAGAGCAAATATTAATCAAATCTAGAATAAATGCTCTCTAAATAAAATGCGAAATTGGAATAGCGATATAATTAGCTAACGCTAAATGTTGAATGCTAAAAGATTATGGCGGAAACGAAAGAGCAAATAACTGAAAATACTCAGATCTGCGAACATTGGATTGTTGACAATAATAGCTCCCACCACCCCTATTTTCCTATAGAAGAGAGATCATTTCCCGAGCCATATCGACTTTATCGTTTTCTCAGCGATTTAGATGATGTTTTAGCCACAACTCCCGATGATGAGCGAAGAATTCAACGCATATTTCCTCTGGTAAGACAACTACTAACTAGTTCTTATTGGCTACAGATGGAATATGATGAACCTTCTCCTAAACTGGGTTGGTCGGTTAAAATGCTCTATCAAGAGCCAGATTATCCTTTAACGGTACAAATGGTAGCTTGGTCACCAGGTAAGGTTTCCCCGATTCACAATCATGCTACCTGGGGAATTGTTGCTTTAGTTAGTGGAGAAGAAAAAAATCGTTTTTGGAGACGTTCCCCTGATGCTCGACATCCAGATCGGATCGAACAAGTAGGAGAACATATTTTAGTACCTGGAGATATTATCGGTTTTATGCCAGGAGCAATTCATAGTGTAGAACCTTCCAGCGATGAACCCACTATTACTTTTAATCTCTATGGAGTAACGGATTTTTCCCAAAGATATGAGTTTGATGCAGTTAAACATACGGCTAAGAATTTTTAGCTATTAGTTAAATACTAAAATTAAAGTAGAGTCGAACACTGTTTAAAACTTATAAATGAAAATAAATTTAAGAATTTGGCGACAATCAAATCCCGATAGTAAAGGACAATTTGTTAACTATACAGTCGATCGCGTTTCTCCTGATATGTCTTTTTTGGAGATGCTAGACGTACTTAACGAGCAATTAATTTATGAAAATCGAGAACCAATAGAATTTGATAGTGACTGTCGCGAAGGTATCTGTGGCTCTTGCGGTTTAATGATTAATGGTATTGCTCACGGACAACAAAAACTAACTGCTACTTGCCAGTTACATATGCGTTCTTTTGAAGATGGCGATACTATTACCATAGAACCTTGGCGAGCAAAAGCTTTTCCTGTTATTAAAGATTTAGTTGTCGATCGCTCTGCTTTCGATCGCATTATGGCTGCGGGGGGTTATATTTCCGTGAATACAGGTGCAGCACCCGATGCGAATACACTGCCTGTAGCTAAAGAAAACAGCGATCGCGCTTTCGATTATGCTAATTGTATTGGTTGTGGTGCTTGTGTTGCTGCCTGTCCTAATGCTTCTGCTTCTTTGTTTACCGCTGCAAAAATAACTCATCTAGCTTTACTACCCCAAGGACATCCCGAAAGAAAACTGCGAGTACAAAACATGACAGAACAAATGAGCGCAGAAGGTTTTGGAGATTGTTCTAATCATGGTGAATGTGAAGCAGTTTGTCCTAAAGGTATTTCCATCGACGCGATCGCCACTATGCGCAGAGAATATCTTAAAGCTCAATTTTAACTCTGTGAGTGGGAAGTCCCCCGATTCATCGGAGGGACGGGGCTTATAAACTCTTGGGGAAACCCCATTGGTAACAAGTTAAGGAAATCAGAAAAAAGTCAAGGAAAAAGCTAAATAGTGTCAAACTCAGACAGAGTAGGCAATTGAAAGATTTGATTTTTCTATGGGCAAGAGTAAAAGACTGAACCGAGACCATGCTAAAAAAACGCAACGACCAATGGTGGAAGATCGAGTTATTGCTGAACACTTAACCGCTTTATTAACTCCAATCATTACATCTCAGTCGCGGTTTTTTCGAGAATTGGGACTTAGAGATAGGATTCTGACACTGCCTTTAATGGTGGCTGCGGTCTTAACTTTGTTGTGGCGGGATGTACCAGGAGTTACCGAATTAGGTCGATTACTAGAAAAAGAAGGATTCTTATGGTGTAAGCGGACAAAGGTAAGTCAACAAGCCTTATCTCAACGATTTTTAACGATTCGGTGCCATTTTATTCGAGAGAATCTTTCACGAAATCTTACCCAACCTGAAAAGTAGATGGTCGGCTCGTCACAATCGTCCTTTACCCGAAACTGTTCAACAACTCGATTGGGTATGGCGAGGAAACCTCGCCACCCCTCTCGTTCAATTTACCTTATCTAAATTTGAGAGCATTTGGATAGCAGATGGCTCGACCTTGGAGGCTTTATTTCGCAAGCTCAAGAGCTTAGAAGGGGTCAAACCCGGAAAATTAGCCGGCAAGATGGGAGTAGTCATTGATTTAGTTACACGGTTGCCTGTGGAAATTTGGTTCCAAGAAAAACCTAGTGCCTCAGACACTCGTTTTGAAGAAAACCTATTACAGTTAGTTTCAGCCAAGACCTTGTTGTTACTGGATCGAGGTTTTTATCATTTTCAGTTTTGGCAAAAACTAATCGCTCGAGGAATTCACTTTATTACTCGCATTAAGATTAATGCTGCCACCCTTGTATCAAACAGTTTTTACAGATGGTCATGCCTTGCGCGATCACGCAGTGCCAGGCTTCGCCTGATCGCTTGGTTAAGATCGGCTCTGGAACAAAAAAGACTCCATTTGTTACTCTGCGGTTGATTGAAGTCCGAGTTGGTAAGGTCTGGCGTTCCTATTTAACTTCGGTACTTGAGCCAGAGGTTTTACCTCCATACGTGGTTATCGATCTATACCAAAAACGTTGGCGAATTGAAGATGCTTTTAACACTGTCAAACGGCTTTTAGGATTGAGCTATCTTTGGACTGGTTCAATTAATGGCATTAAGCTACAGATTTGGGCGACTTGCGGTGCGACCCCGCGGAGGTTTCCTCCGCAAGGGAACGCGCACCGTTGGTTATTCTATGCCGTTTTAGTGGATTTAGGAGATGCTGTCCTAAAGGATACCGCTCCGCATATTGCCGATGAAATTGCTCTTCCTTTAGATCGAGTTTCTTTAGAAATGATTTATCGTGGTCTTTATTATTTTCATGGTGCTTCAACTAGAGGAGAGGCTCACGACCCAGTTAAATATTTTGCCCGTCCTGATATTCAGAAATGTTTAGGCATTGTCAAAAGACAGCGAAAACCTAACCAAAGGCTTATAGTTGCTCCCTTTCCAGACAAACAGCGAGGTTCTGACCTGTTTTTCTTTCAATCTTCTTCTAAATCAGCCTTGACATCTTGCTTACAATCTTAACTTGTGACGAATGGGGAAACCCCAAGAGACAGCCCCTCATGAGAGCGAACTTATGCAGCTAAGAGATCGATTATCTGATACAATATTATCAAGATTAATTTCTTATGATAATGCTTACCGCAGTAAAAGTTAGACTCTATCCCAACCTTCAACAGCGCATTCATTTAGCTCAAAGCTTTGGTTGTGCCAGATGGTATTGGAATTATAGTCTTGCTCTTACCCAAAAGACATACCAAGAAACAGGGAAAGGATTGAGTCGTGGGGCAATTCAAGGCTTACTGCCAAATCTTAAGAAAGAGTTTGAATGGCTAAAAGAGCCATATTCTCAATGTCTTCAGGTAGTAGCACTCAATTTATCTCAGGCTTTCATCAACTTTTTTGAAGGTAGGGGGAGATTTCCCAGGTTCAAATGCAAAGGAAACAAGCAATCAATTAGTTATCCTCAAAATGTCAAAGTACTAGATGGTTATATTCAGTTTCCCAAGCTCAAGCTAGTTGAAGCCAAAATATCGAAACCAATTGAGGGGACAGTCAAAACCGTAACTATATCTCAAGTACCATCTGGAAAATACTATGCTTCAATATTAGTTGATGATGGCAAGGATAAGCGGACAATCTCAGATAAGGGTAAAGCGATCGGTTTAGACGTTGGCTTGACTGACATCTGTGTTACTAGTGATGGCTCTAAGTACAACAATCCTCAATGGTTCAAAAAGCATCAAAACAATCTCAAACGTAAACAACAAAAATTAGCTCGGAAACAAAAAGGTTCTAATAATAGATATAAAGCTAGAAAACTAGCAGCCAAGGTTTATGAAAAAGTAAGTAATTGTCGGTTAGATTTTTTGCACAAGCTATCACGTAGGATAGTAGACGAGAACCAAGTCATAGCTGTAGAAAATCTTAACGTTAAGGGCATGGTCAAGAACCCAAAGTTAGCGTTAGCTATTGCTAATGTCGGTTGGGGAATGCTCAACACCATGCTCAAATACAAAGCTGAATGGGCAGGAAAAGTTTATATACAAATAGATAGGGGTTGCTGAACAAGTTGATAACGTTGAGGTAACAAAGGTTACAGAGATTTTGAGGGCAGAAAAAAGTGAAGAGAAAGGGGCGAAAAACCCCTAAAATTGGATCGAGAGCCTTGCACTTACTC
>JBFRWK010000319.1:0-6647 GCA_051439545.1 Xenococcaceae cyanobacterium
TGATGTTGTTTCCGTATAGTAATGAACCTGCTACTGGTTCGCGGATTCCGTCGATGTCTACTGGAGGTGCAGCGACAAAGGCGATTAAGAAGCAAGTTGTTGCAGCTAGAAGTGTGGGGATCATTAAGACACCGAACCAACCGATGTAAATGCGGTTGTTGGTGCTGGTAATGAACTCACAGAACTTCTCCCAACTGCTAACGCTACCGCGTTGCTGTAAAGTAGTAGTCATGTGTTTATGATTCCTATGTATTTATTTTTCAAGGTTCTGTCTTTCGACATTCTTATATTATTAATTTTTTTGATTTTTGTAAAGGTTTTTAAGCAAATATATCCTTATATTAATTATAAGTATTAGTTATTTATGCTCATGTCACGGAAAATCACCTATAGTTCTGCCTATACATTAGTACCTACCTATGAGTGTTTTAACCGATGTACTTATTGTAATTTTAGGACTAATCCTAGAGAAGATGATTGGTTAACTGCATCTGAGGCAAGAGAGTGTTTAATCAAATTAAAGTTAAGTAGTGTAACAGAAATATTGGTTTTGAGCGGAGAAGTCCATCCTCTATCTGCTAGACGTAAAGATTGGTTAGAGAGAATCGAGAACTTGTGCAAATTATCTTTATCTCTGGGTTTTTTACCCCATACTAATGTCGGGCCTCTTAGTTGGTGGGAAATGAAACAACTAAAGCAGGTTAATGTTTCTATGGGTTTGATGTTAGAACAGCTAACACCAGAATTATTAAAAACCGTGCATCGTCATGCTCCTAGCAAACAGCCAGAATTAAGGTTACAGCAGCTAGAATGGGCAGGAAAATTAAAAATACCTTTTACTACGGGGATTTTATTAGGTATCGGGGAAACAAAGGCCGACTGTTGGTCAAGCTTAGAGGCGATCGCCAATATTCAAGAAAAATGGGGTCATATACAAGAAATAATCATTCAACCCTATAGCTTGGGTAACAAACAACAGTCTAATGCACCTGGGTTTAACTTAAATGAGTTACCAAATATTATTGTAAAAGCTCGTGAAATACTGCCAGATAGCATTGTCATTCAAATACCTCCTAACCTTGTATTTCAACCATCCCTCTTATTAGATTGCTTGGAAGCTGGTGCTAGAGACTTGGGTGGTATTAGTCCCAAAGATGAAGTTAATCCTGATTATCCTCATCCGACTGTCTCATCCCTCAGAAAAATATTAGAACCTGCCGATTGGCAATTATTTTCTCGCTTACCAGTATATCCTCAATATTATTCTTGGTTATCAGCGGAACTTCAGCAAGCAATTAGGTTAAAAATCAAAAATCAAAAGACGGGGAAAGTTAACTAAATGCAATGAGTTTGGGTAATTGGTAATTTATTAGTTGTAATTTAAAAAAAAGAGTGCTATATTGGTAAACCGTGTGAGCAATCAAAAAGTTGCTTGCGGGTCGCTAACTCAACGGTAGAGTACTCGGCTTTTAACCGATTAGTTCCGAGTTCGAATCTCGGGCGACCCATTTTTTTAATGTATATCTTAGTTTCAATAATTAATGTGTTACTGTCTGGGTAAAGTGACAATAAGATTCTATTTTTCTTGACTAATCTAGAAAAAATATAGATAATTATAGATTGTGTGCTAATGTCCTGCTCGGATCGGGTCAGACACTCAAAAGTCGAATCGATAACTCGATCGACTACCCGTACGGCAAATTTATTTAAGACAATTCTATGACTTACGCAATTATTGAAACTGGGGGAAAACAACTACTAGTTAAACCCGGTCGTTTTTACGATATCGAACTACTCCCTGTAGAAGCAGAATCCAACCATACAATAGACAAAGTTCTATTAGTAAATAATGAGGGCGAAGTAAGTATCGGTAAACCCTATGTAGAAGGAGCAACGGTTGAAGGTACGGTAATGAGACATCTTCGAGGCAAAAAGGTAATTGTCTATAAGATGCAACCAAAAAAGAAAACTCGTAAAAAAAGAGGACATCGCCAAGAAATTACCCGTTTAATGATTAATTCTATTACTTTAAACGGTTCTGTGATTGCCGAAGCAACTACTACAGAAGCAGATAAACCCGTACCCGTAGAAGTAGTTACAGAATAAAATAAATTAGATTTAAGAGGAAACAATTATGGCTCATAAGAAAGGTACTGGTAGTACCCGTAACGGTCGCGATTCTAATGCCAAAAGATTAGGAGTAAAACGTTATGGTGGTCAGGAAGTAAGAGCGGGTAATATTTTAGTTCGTCAAAGAGGCACTAAATATCATCCAGGTAATAATGTTGGCCGTGGCAACGACGATACTTTATTTTCTTTAATTGATGGTGTAGTTAAGTTTGAATATAAAAAGAAAGGAAAACAAAAAATAAGTGTTTATCCTGTTTCTGAGTCTGTTGCTTAACTGCTAGTTTCGATCGATGTAAGGGCAAATATCCCTCGCCCTTACAAGTTTTGAATTTAAAAAAATAATTAATTTAGAACAGTAACAGCAATAATACTGCCATTGAAATCGTAGTTTTTTCCTTCTAACTGAATTGGCATACCAATTTTAACTTTTTTGGTATTATCTAGCACGGCCCCATTATTAGTAATTTGAGCTTTTCCACCTAAAGTAATAATCATGTCTTTAATCATGGTAACTTCTGGTCTGGGATCTGGTAACGCCTTGACAGTTCCATCTGGTTGAGGGACAGGAGTAGTACGGGGTAAAAGTTGAGTCGATTTAATTTCTACTTTACCTGCGGGTTGATTACGAATAACAATATTAGCTGTTTTTTCACTATTAAATTCTTGCTTTAAACCTTCAAAATTTTCTACACTCAAACCTCTTACTAATACATCTACTTCAATTGGTTTAAGCTTAGTTTGAGCAACAATACTTTGAGTGACGGGAGTACCAGGAAAGAAAAATATCCCGATAATCACTAAAAAAATAACGCAGGCAGCACCTATATCCAAGATACTAACCTTACCGAATAATCTTCCTTTAGAATCAATAATTTTCATATAAACAAAATACCCAATTAATTTAGCCTCTCAAAGGGTAGTTTAATATTTTTTTTGTTCTTTGATAAAGAATTACTCTTTTTCTTAGAAGTTTTAGACGTTGTAATTCGATAAGAGGGTACAGATTTAGGAGGATTGGGAATATTGGGAGTCGATCTAACTGGAGTTGTTATTTCTGGTTGCTGAGTTATTTGCATCTTAACAGGAGATGGATAACGACGTAAGCTTTTTCGATCATTCAAGTAAGCTTTTTGTCGAAATAAGTAAGCAAAACACCAAGGAATACTACTACAGCCTAAAATAATAAAAGTGTAAAACCAAGTAGAGAATCTCTTAGTTTTTTCGAGGGTTAGGGTATGATTATCTAGAGAATTAGAAGATGTATTTTGCCAAAAGTAACTATCTTGAGGACAAATACGCTCCCAACTAATCGTAGAAATAGTTATTAGTGACAGATAGGTAATACTGCATAAAAGAAAAAAATGTTTATTCAGTAATTGATACAAATTAATTGAAGTAGCAGATGAGGAAGATTGTTTTTTGATATGGTTATTCATGAAAATTTAGCCCACTAACCTTAGAAGTCGGTAATTAGTTTAGTAACAAATAAGCAAACAAAACTGGCGAAATACTAACCGCAAGTTTTCTAAAAACTGATTTTCTTAAGCTTGCCTTAATAATTTTCAAAATTTGAATTTATTGTTAAAATAAGCTCTCCATTTTTTTGTCTTCAATGGTCAAAAGTAACCTCAAATCTATTTCGCAACAACCGCCAGCACCAACTGAAAATAGTTTGGCTAATTTATCAAATCGAGACATCCCCCATTGGTCGATCGAAGATAGTGAAAATCTTTACGGTATCAAGGGTTGGGGTGAACCTTATTTTTCTATTAATGGGGTGGGTAATGTGATGGTATCCCCTCAAGGAGCAAATAGGGGAATTTCTCTCGATCTATACGAATTGGTTCAGTCGCTTCAAAAACGTAACTTGGGATTACCTTTATTAATTCGTTTTTCTGATATTCTAGAAGATAGAATGGAGAGGCTTTGTGCCTGTATGAATCAGGCGATCGCTCGTTACAATTATCAGGGAACTTATCAGGGCGTATTCCCCATCAAATCCAATCAACACCGTCATCTTATCGAAGCTTTAGTCAAATATGGCCAACCCTACCAATTCGGGCTAGAAGCAGGTTCAAAACCAGAATTGATGATTGCTTTAGCCCATCTCGATCCCAATCTTATGGCTCAAGCAGCAACGGAGAAACCATTATTAATTTGTAATGGCTATAAAGATCGCGAATATCTAGAAACTGCTCTTTTAGCAACTAAATTGGGACAAAAACTGATTATCGTCATCGAACAACTAGAAGAACTTGACTTAGTCTTAGAAATTAGTCGGCAATTAAATATTAAGCCTAATTTGGGCATAAGAGCAAAACTAGCAAGCAAAGGATCGGGGCGTTGGGGTAAGTCTACGGGAGATCGGGCTAAATTTGGTTTGACTATTCCCCAAATTCTTGCCGTAGTCGAGCAATTGCAGCAGTTAGAAATGCTCGATCGCCTCCAATTATTACATTTTCATATCGGTTCGCAAATTTCTTCCATTACCGTAATTAAAGAAGCTATTCGCGAGGCGAGTCAAATCTACGTCCAACTAGTGAAAATGGGTTCAAAGTTAGCTTATCTCGATGTTGGTGGCGGTTTAGCTGTAGATTACGATGGTTCAAAAACTAACTTTCACGCCTCAAAAAACTATAATATGCAAAACTATGCCAATGATATCGTTGCACAAGTACGGGATGCTTGTGAACAAGGAGGGGTAAAAGTACCTACTTTAGTTAGTGAAAGTGGAAGAGCGATTTCAGCCCATCAATCGGTTTTAATTTTTGATGTGCTTGGTACAAATGATGTATTTGCCGAAGTACCTCAAGCAGCAACCGAAGACGAACCTTTGGTAATTCGTAATTTTTGGGAAACTTACCAAACTATCAATGCCGATAATTACCAAGAAGCTTACCACGACGCTATTCAATTTAAACAAGAAGCCTATAGTTTATTTAACTTGGGCTATCTTAGTTTAACCCAAAGAGCTAGAGCAGAAGAACTTTACTGGGCTTGTTGTCAGCAAATTATGGAGATTATTAACCAACAAGACTATGTACCAGACGAATTAGAAGACTTGAATCAGATTATGGCATCAATTTATTATGCCAATCTTTCTATTTTCCAATCCGTACCAGATTCTTGGGCGATCGATCAACTTTTTCCGATTATGCCAATTCATCGACTTCAAGAAAAACCTACAGCTAAAGCGATTATTGCCGATCTTACTTGTGATAGTGATGGGATGATCGATCGCTTTATTAATTTAAAAGATGTTAAAGATGTTTTAGAATTACATCCCCTAAAGCAAAATAACAATTCATCAAATTTTCAACCTTATTATCTAGGTATGTTTTTAGTAGGGGCATATCAAGAAATTATGGGTAATTTGCATAATTTGTTTGGAGATACTAATGTAGTGCATATCCAAATGAATCCTACTGGTTATCAAATCGAGTATGTAGTTAAAGGCGATACCATCGATGAAGTTTTAAGTTATGTAGAATATAAAGGAGAAGATTTACTGGAAAAAATTCGCCTGCAAACAGAAATAGCCCTCGAACAAAATCGGATTAGCTTAGAAGAATCACAAAGATTATTGCAAAATTATGAACGCAGCCTACGTAGTTATACTTATTTAGTAAAAAGTTAGCAAGAGCTTTTAGTTAGATTCAAAAAAGTATTTTCCACTAAATCTAGGAATAATAAGCGATAAAATTAAATTAACAATACCATGTCCGATCTTGGCTTACGCAACGTTTTTAATCGTCTTTCCGATAATCTCAGTAAAGATAGTTTAGTTCAAACTACTGTAGACGATCTGAGAAATTACTTACAGGTCGATCGTGTAGTTTTGTACTACTTTTATCAGCAATGGAAAGGACAAGTAACTTTTGAGTCTCTTAGCTCTTTTGAGTTTTCTATTTTTGGGTCGACAGGGCCAGACGAATGTTTTAATGGAGAATATGCAGCTTTATATCAGCAAAATAGAGTAAGAGCGATCCGGGATATTGAAAAAGAACCCATTGCTGATTGCCATAGAGATTTTTTACGTAGTTTGCAAGTACGTGCTAATTTAGTCGTGCCGGTTTTGCTTCCTGAAAGATTATGGGGACTATTAATTGCCCATCATTGTCGTGATGCTTATTTATGGACAAACGAACATATCGTCAAGATGAAAAAAGGTGCAAACACTCTTGCGCAAGCAGATTCTATTCGTCAAAGCTAAAAGCTAAATTTTAACAGCGCGTAACCTATAAGCTTGCCACGTCCCTAGGTTTCGCTTTTCCTCCCTTCACGAGTGGCAACCGAGATCGGGTCGGTCGGTTAACTTTAAACTTTACTTCTATCTAACTCCAGCTTACAGGATAAGCGATGGTGAAAGCCCTCCTCATTCATGGGAGGGAGTGCGATTCGTTTAGTCGAAACCTAGAAATAGGGGGATGACTAGCTACGGTACGAGTAACCCTTGGGGTGGAGTTCGCACTTTGTAATCCTCGTACCGTTGATAACTACATAACACATGATGGTGA
>JBFRWK010000320.1:0-78437 GCA_051439545.1 Xenococcaceae cyanobacterium
ATAGCAGCAGGGCCAGATTATCTAGTTATCGGTCGTCCTATCACTCAAGAATAAAATCCCGTTTAAGCTTGTTCTAAAATTGGTGCAGAGTTAGATAGGTCGGGGCGGTTCGCGAACCGCCCGTACAAGTAATTAGTAGGATTACAAGACTTGCGCCCAAAGAAAATAATTATTCAATATCTATTGTCAATTCTTGAAAAAAATCTCATGTCGCCACGCAAACATAAATCAAACATCGGTAAATTTTACTCGAGCGCATTTACTTTTTTACTTTCTTGGTTAATTCAAGGGCAATTATCGGTTAGTTTGGCACAAAATAACCCAGAAAGCGATCGACAAACTCAAACTCAGGACAGTTGTCCTGAAGATATAGAAACTCTTACCTCTCAAATGCTTGAAAATTTACCAGATTATGCTAATCGAGTAATACAAAGAACTCAAGATGCTCATCGTAGTGAAGGATTCGATAGTTACGTTATCTTCGCTGGCAAATCAGAATTTGAACCTTTAAATTTACCCCAGTTTCAATATAATCCAGTGTCAAACAATAATTTTGAACAAATCTTTTTTACCACTTCAGAAAGACAATATGTAGATAATACTAGACAGATTGAAACTCAAAATTATCACTGGCTATTTTTAACGCCAACTCCCGATGGTTGGTACATGGTAACTATGTTTTCTCGCTTTAGTTCTTCTGCTGAAGAACACCCACCCACTCCACCCATAGAAAGTAGTAAAGGTATTATCGGTCAAGCTGTTAGTTTGTGGCTGAGAGATTGTCGGGCAAAGAAAGCATAAGTGGCGTTACCGATCTAAAGTAAAGTATGACGTACAAATGTTATAGTTCGTAGCTATCAGCTATCAGCTTTTAATTTTTAAAATATAAAAGTAATTAATAACTTTCATACCGAGGGTTCAGCAGCACCGCATAAGTCAGTATAAGTCAAGGATGCAGAGGTAGGGAGACAATCAAAAAATATTTAATATGAAAACAATATGAAAACTATAATTAATCCTTTACCAGTACAAATACATAGGTAATAGAAATTCTTCGATCGATTTAGGTAATCTTAACGAAGCAAAAATAATAGTTTCCGTAGAGAATAATTTTCAAGATCACTCAAACAAGTGATCTGAACCATAGAAAAAATTGTTTCTCTTGCTCATCTTTGCAAAATCAGCCACCATGGTTGATTTTTTTTTTCACTAGATTCCCTGAAATCATAACATCCAATTAATAGCGAACATTAGCAATTCTCAAGGAAAAATTCACGAAATCTTACACTAAAGTTTCAGTTTTTTCTCTTGGCTTTTTGTTTTCTGGTAATTGTTCGATAATTTCGATTATTTCTCGTTCAAAACTAACTTGAGCGCGATTAGTTTTACCACCAAAATAGAAACTATTTTCATGTTCTAATGCCCATACTTGCGAGTAAGAAGCGTAACTCATAACTACACCAATCATGAGTAAGCCAAAACCAGTATAAACCAGAGGAACTCCAGGATCGGCTTTAATTTGTAAACCCGTACTACCCACTAAGTCAATTAATTTAAGTGTAATCCCATTAACTTCTATACCTTGTCCTACTCTTAAGGCACTAACTAATTGTCCTTGAGGACTGTAGATTAAAACTGTTCCTTGTAAATCTTGAGCGATCAGAGAAACTCCTTCGGTTAAATCGGGTTTAGTTGGTATCCATGTTCCCCAAATTTTGCCATTACCTTGAGTATTTAGTAATGCCATCGGTAATTGAAATATGGGGCTATTGTTAAGCTGAACTTTAACGGCGGATATCCCCCAATTAGTTTGGTATAGAGTAACTCCTTGGAAGCGTAAAGGCTCGTTGACATAAATTGTTTTGCGTTTTAATTCCTGTCCTTGTCGATCGACTACAGAAAGATCGGAATAAAATTGGTCGATACTACCATCGTCGGTATAATCAATCCAGAAGCGATTGACTTTTACTGCCCAATCTTTGGGAATATGGGAATTAGCAAAAGGGCCAGCTTCTAAAATGTTCCTAATTTGGAATGTCTCACCACTCGGAACTATTTCTTGAGCAAAAAAACCCGTAAATATACCCCAAATACCTCCTGCTAAAACTAGTAACATAGCAGCATGAACGACGATCGGGCCAATTCTGCCGATGATTCCTTTGCGACCATAAAGAGCATTATCTTGCTGAAATACTTTATAACCACGTTTTTCTAACATGGGAATAAGCGTATTTACCGACCCAGTATTTAATTCTGTACTTAAGGCGAGTTTAGTAAATTGACGCGGTTGTTGGTAAAACTTCCAATTGCGGGCAGCTTTAAGGGCTGGTAGTTGGCGCGTAAAAGTACAAGCTGTCAAACTTGTACCAAAAAGAACTAGTAATGATAAGTACCACCAAGTACTATAAACATGGTTTAAACCTAGATTGAGGATAACTTGCCAAGTTAAAAAACCAAATAAGGCTGGTTCAGTTGGATAATTTTGCTGATAAAAAGATAGTGATTCTCCTTGTTCGATTACCGTACCCGTAATACTAAACAGGGCGATAACTAACAATAAAACAATTGCTAATTTTAAATTAGCCACTATCTTAATCGAACTGCGAACAATATTCATTTTGGCTTAAATGTATTTAATTAAAGATTAATAGCAGGAATCCGTAACAATAGGGATAAAATCCCAAAAATCAGTAAAAAAGAACCGCTAATCGGATTAATCCAACCAGACCAACGACGTAATTCTAAGAGTTTTTTAATAGAAGCAGTAAAAGTGCCTGCCAAAATTAAAGGGGCTACATAACCAGCAGCATAGGCAATTAGTAAACCAGCACCGATGAGTAAATCTCCCGTGGTTGATACCCAAGCAAGTAAAGTTGCTAAAACTGGTGTACTACAAGGTGAAGCCACCAAGCCAAAAGTTAAACCAAGTAAATAAGATCTAATCGATCGAGGTAAATCTTCACCAATCCAATCGGTAGCACCAAGAGAGGGAAAAGGTAGCGGTAATAATTCTAAGAGGTTTAAACCCATAGCGATCGCAATTAAACTAACAATGATGGGCAAACCAATACCTATTTGTCCGTATACTTTACCGATAGCAGTAGCGATAATGCCTAATGCTGCTAGAGTCGTTGCCAATCCTAAAGCAAACCAGGTAGATTGGATAGTCGCTTGCAGCCTATCTTGAGATTCATACCCACCAATATAGCCAATAGTGATCGGTAGCATAGACAACATACAGGGAGTCAGACTAGTTAATAATCCTGCTAAAAAAATAATACCAACACTGACTATACCGAGATGACCTAATTGATAAGAAACTAAATGGTCGGCAAATTGTTCGATTTGATAAAGGGTCGTTTGTAAAGATTGAAGCATAAAAAAAAGATAAGCTAAACAGCTTATAACGATTAGATTTTAGCAAATTTGTAACTGAAAAACAGTTGGATAACTCGATTAGTCAGTAAAGCAAAATTGCGACTTATTGCCAAATGTTAGTTCACCATTAAAATAAGTAAAATTATTTTATTTATAGGGAATAAGCACTTCATAATATGGGGCATCTACACCGCTCGACCTATTTTCCGTGTTATGGTTAAAACTCCGCTCGTGAGACCTTTGGGATTAGTTTTACAAAAAGCTGGTCTTATTTCTGAAGAACAATTAGCAATTGCCCTAAAAGAGAGAAATCGATTATCTAACTTAAAACTTGGCGAGATTTTGGCGATGCGAGGCTGGATTAAGTTAGAAACTGCTCATTTTTTTGCGGAACAATGGCCGAAATTGCTAGAGCATTTTCCAGATAAACCTCTGGGTCAATATTTAAAAGCAGCAGCCTTGTTAAATGAGTCTCAAATTAAGGAAATTTTGCAACGACAGGAGCAAACGGGATTAAAATTTGGTTCTCTTGCCGTAGCGAGTGGTTCGATTACTCAAAGTACTTTAGATTTTTTCTTAGAACAGTTGGACTTAATTCAGAAGCTTGATGCCCAACTAGAGGCAAAAAATAATATCGATCGAATTGAAAAGTACATCCTCAAAAATAAAAAATGTAATCCTGTTAGTTTACTCAAGCTATATCAGATAATTTTGCACAACAAAGCAATTAAGAGAAAAGGAAATAAATTAGAACAAGAATTGATTAATAGTGGTCTAGTTAGCTTATCTGGAGATAAATTGATTCTCGCTTTACCAATTTATTCTGCTATTTTTGACCAAAACTGGATTAAACAAAAATTAAATCTTTTGCAATCATCTAATAAAATTCGCCTCAAAATGTTCGGTATAGAAAATAAAGCTAGCTCACCCCATCAAGTCTTAAAAGAAGTGAAGAATTGGACGGGCAATCAACCTCTTTTAAATCAAAAAGTCTATCAAATTATTCGTGGTAGTGATTTTTTTATTGCAGAAGGTCAAGAAGCTCGATTTATCAGTAAATTGATCCAAACCTACATGATCGATGACTGGAGACATAAATCCCTGGGACAACATTTACAGGAAGTTAGCGATCGCCTATTACAAAATAAGCGGTGTTTTCCCATAGAATTATTAAGAGTTTATCAAAAAATCTGGCTTAAAGGAGAAATCGCAGCCGATAATAGTTTACAACAAGCAGAATTATTAAATATCGGCTTAATTAGGCGAGAAAATAACCGAGTTACTGTAGCTAATCGTATTTATCATTCTGTCTTTAATCAGAGTTGGATTGAAGAAAACTTAGCCCGTTCGGTAGAAAGAAAAAAAACCCAACCTCAAACAGTCAAGACTGTACTAGAACAAAGCCATAAGCCTTATAGATACCGCAAAATAGCGATCGTTATTCTAGTCTGGCTCATGTTAATTGGTTCGATGGCAGTAGGAATGAATTTTTGGTTTAACCATCGAGAAAGAAAAATATTTAAACTAGCTACCCGTATGTTGCAACAAGGGGAATATGAGGCAGCATTATTTACCTACGATCAAGTTTTAAAAATCAATCGTCTTAACTATCAAGCTTGGCACAACCGAGGCTATGCTTTAGCTGGATTAAAGCAATATCAGCAAATGCTCCAATCTTGTGCTTCTGCCACAGAAATAGAGCCAACTGCTCGAGCTTCTTGGAACTGTCAGGGAGAAGCTTTACATAATTTAGCTCGCTATCAAGAGGCATTAGCAGCTTTTGAACAAGCGATCGTTCTTGACGATCGAGAACCAATTTTTTGGCTAAACTTAGCAGAATCTCTACTACAGTTAAAAAAATCTCAATCTGCTGAGACAACCCTGAATACAGCCATTGCTTTACTAGAAAAAAATCAAGCGAATAAAAGTAATAGTGAAGTAACCATGGATTTAGCTATAGCTTGGACAAATAAAGGTCGAGCTTTCTTGCAACAACAAAAATACGCTCGCGCTTTAAACTCTTTTAAACAAGCATTAAACTACGATGAAGATTATTTATTGGCTCAGTGGGGTAAAGCGATCGCTCTGCAACAATTAGGATTGTACTCAGAATCTCAAGTAGAACTAGGTTTAGTTTTGCGACGCAGCGATTTGTCTAGCGAACAAAAGGCAATTACTTTGTTTTATCAGGGCTTAAATTTTTGTGAAGTAGGAGCAATTGAAATTGGTGTAGAAACTTTGGCTCGCTCGGTTCAGCTGAACCCCGACGATCGAGAAGTCCAAAAGGCTAAGGCTCGATGTGTTGAAGGGAAAGAGTTCAGGAGTCCTGTATCCGCAGTTAGGGAACTGCCTTTGCAATAGTTAGCAAAATATTTAGTAACTCCTGTAACTCTATAAATTGGAGCTATTAGCCAATAACTAGTTTATTTTAGGGCTACTTCTTGACGGTGCTGTTTTTTCTTCTGAATCCAGAGTGAAGTACAGGGAATCTTACTTTTATCACATCTATAAGCGTATTTACCCGCAACATCGGTTACTTCTTTGAGTAAACCTTGACTGAGAGTAGTTGGTTCTAATCCTAAGTTTAGTAGGCGTTCATTTTTAACGAACAACTCATTTTCTGGTGCTTCATTGCGGGGATTTTCTAAATAAGCAATTTCTACTCCCGTCATTTCTGCAACCATTTTGGCTAAATCGCGGACGCGATGGGTTTCGGTCATCTGATTGAGAATTCTAACTCTATCTCCTTTATTAGGAGGATTTTCGATCGCCAATTGTACGCAACGGACAGTATCTTTGATGTGAATGAATGCTCTAGTTTGTCCCCCTGTACCATGAACGGTTAAAGGATAATTAATGGCTGCTTGCATTAAAAAGCGATTGAGAACTGTACCATAATCCCCATCATAGTCAAAACGATTAATCAAATTCGCATCCATCAAGGTTTCGGGCGTATTAGTTCCCCAGACAATTCCTTGATGTAAATCTGTAACCCGAATCCCATCATTTTTGTTGTAATAGAAGAAAAATAATTGGTCTTGAGTTTTAGTCATGTGATATATGCTACCAGGATTAGCTGGATAGAGAATTTCTTGCTGAATTCTTTCTCCCGAATCGGTAACTACTTCTACATCTAGATAGCCTTCAGGAATCTTCATACCTGCTGTACCATAGCCATAGACTCCCATCGTACCTAAATGGACTAGGTGAATATCCAAGCCAGACTCGACGATCGCGCAGAGAATATTGTTAGTAGCATTAAGATTATTATTAACGGTGTAACGCTTATGCCGAGATGACTTCATTGAATAGGGTGCTGCCCTTTGTTCGGCAAAGTGAACTACCGCATTGGGTTTTTCTGCCAAGATTAAGGCTAAAAGTCGATCGTATTCTTGGGCAAGATCTATGTTACAAAACTTAATTACTTTGCCAGTAAGATTTTTCCAAGTTTCTAATCTAACCCCAATTGGCGAGATTGGAGTTAAAGAACTAATTTCTAACTCATTATCTATATTTCGTCTGGATAAATTATCGACGATAACTATCTCAAAACCTAAATTAGATAAATGTAAAGCGGTAGGCCAGCCACAAAAGCCATCTCCACCGAAAACAATAACTTTCATATTTTACCTCTAACAACAGCCATAATGGAGCAATCTAGTTGCGGGATCTAATATCATAGGCAACCTCAATCATTTAATCAGAATTTGAGTGCGATCTCGCTCTTGAGCAAAATTTTCAGATAATTTTGTCGATAAATGTCTATGTAACCTTCAATCTTAGAATATGATGAGGTACAAAAAATAATAAATTTTCTCAGACTAGAGCCTCGAAAAAGATAATTTACCTCAAATCGGTTAATAATAAATAAAAGCAAGCTTTATATTTCTTAACTATGGCAAGGGACTTACGGGGATTTATTAAACTCTTAGAAGAAAAAGGACAACTAAAACGCATTACTGCTTTAGTCGATCCAGATTTGGAAATAGCCGAAATTTCCAATCGGCTGCTACAAGTAGGAGGGCCTGGATTAATCTTTGAGAATGTTAAAGGTTGTTCTTTTCCTGTGGCTGTGAACTTAATGGGAACAGTAGAAAGAATCTGTTGGGCAATGAAGATGGAAAAGCCCGAAGAATTAGAAGATTTGGGTCGTAAGCTGGCAATGTTGCAGCAACCCAAACCTCCCAAAAAAATAGCCCAAGCCATAGATTTTGGCAAAGTCCTGTTTGATGTAGTTAAAGCCAAACCAGGCAGAGACTTTTTTCCTCCTTGTCAGCAAGTAGTAGTGGAAGGAGAAGATCTAGATTTAAATAAAATCCCGATGATTCGTCCTTATCCTGGGGATGCGGGTAAAATTATTACTCTGGGGTTAGTAATTACGAAAGATTGCGAAACAGGTACACCCAATGTAGGGGTATATCGCCTTCAGTTACAGTCTAAAAATAGCATGACCGTTCATTGGTTATCTGTTCGTGGTGGGGCGAGACATTTACGCAAAGCAGCAGAAGCAGGGAAAAAATTAGAAATTGCGATCGCCCTTGGGGTCGATCCTTTAATTATTATGGCAGCAGCTACCCCTATTCCTGTAGATTTATCGGAATGGTTATTTGCAGGTTTGTATGGCGGTTCTGGGGTGAAACTGGCAAAATGTAAAACTGTAGATTTAGAAGTACCCGCCGATTCGGAATTTGTCTTAGAAGGGACGATTACCCCAGGGGAAGTATTACCCGATGGCCCTTTTGGCGATCATATGGGTTATTACGGTGGGGTGGAAGATTCTCCCTTAATTCGCTTTCACTGCCTGACTCATCGTCAAGACCCGATATATCTTACTACTTTTAGCGGTCGTCCACCTAAAGAAGAAGCAATGATGGCGATCGCTCTCAATCGGATTTATACTCCTATACTGAGGCAACAAGTTTCGGAAATAACTGATTTCTTCCTGCCGATGGAGGCTTTGAGTTACAAAGCAGCGATTATTTCGATCGACAAAGCCTATCCAGGGCAAGCAAGAAGGGCAGCTTTGGCTTTTTGGAGTGCTTTACCCCAGTTTACCTACACTAAGTTTGTGATTGTAGTAGATAAAAGTATTAATATTCGCGATCCGCGTCAGGTAGTATGGGCAATTAGTTCTAAAGTCGATCCTTCCCGTGATGTATTTATCCTTCCCGATACTCCCTTCGATACTCTCGATTTTGCCAGTGAGAAAATAGGTTTAGGAGGACGTATGGGAATCGATGCTACTACTAAAATCCCGCCTGAAACTAACCATGAATGGGGCGAACCTTTAGAATCTGATGCTGATGTGGCAGCTATGGTAGAAAGACGTTGGGCAGAATATGGTTTAGCAGATATTGAGTTATCGGAAGTCGATGCTAATCTATTCGGTTACGAGATTAAATAATCTGTGTTTTTTGTGCTTGAATGCCACAAATAGAAGTAATCGGAATTGGGTTAGATGGTGTAGAAGGGTTGACCAAATCGGTTAGAAAAATAATCGATCGAGCTACTATTTTAGTGGGGAGTACTCGTTATTTAAATTACTTTCCCAATCATTCAGCATCGAAAATAAGTCTCGATGATTTAAGCAAAAATATTCGAGAAATTCAACAACTCGCAGGGCAAAACGAATACATAATTATTCTTACTAGTGGCGATCCTTTATTTTTTGGGTTTGGTCGTTTATTACTTGCTAACTTGCCTGGGGAAAAACTGAGATTTCATCCCCATCTTAGTTCGATTCAATTAGCTTTTAGTCGCTTGAAAATTCCCTGGCAAGATGCCCAATTTATTAGCGTTCATGGTAGAGATGTAGATGAATTAATTAAAGTCTTACAACAAGGTAAAGAAAAAATTGCTATCCTTACCGATAATACTAATAATCCTAGCGCGATCGCTCGTCTTTATCTAGCTCTTAGTTTACCGACTAAGTATACTTTTTTTGTCTGTGAAAATTTGGGGAGTGACGCAGAAAAAATAACGAGTTTTGCCTCAAAAGAAATCGAAAAATTAGCTAATTTATCCCAAGTAAATTTTGCTAGCTTAAATGTTTTAGTTTTACTTAAAGAAGAAGCCAATATTAATGATTTTAACGATCTACCAATTTTAGGATTACCAGAAACCGCATTTAAAACCTTTAGCGATCGACCTGGTTTAATTACTAAAAAAGAAATTCGTTTACTTATTTTAGGAGAACTCGCTTTAAAACCAAAACAAACAGTCTGGGATATTGGTGCGGGGACGGGTTCTGTATCTCTAGAGATTGCTCGTTTATGTCCTACTTCCCAAATTTATGCGATCGAAAAAACAGCAATAGGTATTAATTTAATTAAAGAAAACTGTTGTAATTTACAAGTTGATAATATTATTCCTATTTACGGCAGCGCAGAAAAGATTTTACAAGAATTACCTCCAAGCGATCGCATTTTTATTGGCGGTAGTAGTGGGAATTTGGTAGCTATTTTAGATATCTGTAAACAAAAAATGACCTCCAAAGGAAGAATAGTAATTGCTTTAGCTACTATAGAAAACTGCCATCAAGCAATCGATTGGTTTAAACAAAATAATTGGCATTATAGTCTACTGCAAGTACAAATATCCCGTTCTACACCCATAGCCACAATGACTCGTTTTACTCCCTTAAATCCTGTCACGATTATTACAGCTTATCCACTCTTTATTTCCTGACGATCTTCTACTTATGTTCTATCGATCGACCGAACCCATGATAATATCAATACTCCCCAGAATTGGCATAATATCGGCTACTTTGACTCCCTTGAGCAGATCGGGTAAAATTTGCAAGTTGTTAAAATCAGGAGCGCGAATTTTCCAACGCCAGGGAAAAACATTATCGTTACCGACAATAAAAATACCTAGTTCACCTTTACCACTTTCTAAACGAACATAATGTTCTCCTGTAGGAATTTTAAAAGTAGGTGCGACTTTTTTAGCTATATACTGGTATTCAAAATCGTTCCACTTCGATTTACGTCCTTCTTTCATCCGTTTGGCTTCTAAATTCTCATAAGCACCACCAGGAATACCTTTAAGTGCTTGACGAATAATTTTAATCGACTCGCGCATTTCCCGAATTCGCACTAAGTAACGAGCGTAACAGTCTCCTGTTGTATCCCACTGTATTTCCCAATCGAAATCATCGTAACATTCGTAGCGATCGACTTTACGTAAGTCCCATTTGACTCCTGAAGCCCTCAATATTGGACCACTGAGACCCCAGTTTATAGCATCTTTTCGGCTAATTATGCCCATTCCTTCTAAGCGATGACGAAAAATCGGGTTGTTGGTAATTAGTTTTTCATATTCGTCTACTTTGGGGTCAAAATAATCGCAAAAATCCTCGCATTTATCCAGCCAACCGTAGGGTAAATCTACCGCCACACCCCCAATACGAAAATAGTTATTATTAATTAATCGCTGACCTGTAGCTGCTTCCCAGAGGTCGTAAATTATTTCTCTTTCGCGGAAAATGTAGAACAAGGGAGTCCCTGCGCCGACATCGAGCATAAAAGGGCCTAACCAGAGTAAATGGTTAGCAATTCGGTTCAACTCTAGCATGATTACCCGAATATACTGAGCGCGTTTTGGGACTTCAATATCTGCTAGTTTTTCTGGTGCATTGACGGTAATTGCTTCATTGAACATTCCCGCAGCGTAATCCCAACGACTGACATAAGGAACATACATCACGTTAGTACGATTTTCGGCAATTTTTTCCATCCCTCGGTGTAGATAGCCGATAACTGGTTCGCAATCTATGACATCTTCCCCATCTAAAGTAACAATTAATCTAAAGCATCCGTGCATAGAAGGATGATGAGGGCCCATGTTAAGTATCATGGGTTCGGTTCTGGTTTCTATCTGTTTCATTACGGCTGATACCCTCTAACTTTGTAACTGTTCTAATGACAAGTATTTAAAGTTTTTTGAGTAACTGGCTTGTAAATTCTTCCTATTTTTGGATATTTTTCTTATTTGTTGAAATTTTGTAAAAAGGTTTTGGGGGTAATACCGACTAGACGTTTGAAATAACGATGAAGATGACTTTGATCGACAAAACCTACTTGTTTGGCTGTCTCAGCAATGGATAATTTTCCCTGTTTCAGTAAGTCTTTAGCTCGATCGAGCCGACAACGAATGACATATTGATGGGGAGTAGTGCCTGTAGTTTCCTTAAAAAGTTGCGAAAAATAATGGGGACTCATTTGGACTACAATTCCTAATTCCTTTAAGCTTAAATCGCGATCGAGATGAGCATAAATATAATCGATTATCTGTTGTAGTTTATATTGAGGTAGTTTACCTGCTGCATATTCAGACGAATTTCGGCGACAAACCGAGTAATGCTCTAACAAATGGACAATTAGAGTGTTGACTAAAGTCTCGGCATAAAGACGACTGCTAGTACCATGTTTAATTAGTACTGATTTGAGTGCCAGTCCAATTTGGTAAACAAGTGGATCGGTAGTCGCAAATTGCGGTAAAAGTTCAATCCGATCTGGATCGACTACTTCATAAATAGTCTGAGCAAAAACTGTAGGGTCGATCGCAATTGAAACAGCATTACCTGACTTATTCCATAATGCTTGATGAGGAGTGTTAGCAGGGACAATAATTAAATCTCCTTGAACATTTTGTTCTTGCACCCAAAGTCCATCGATTTTCCTTTCTGCTTGAATAGGTGATGGTATATCGGTGAGAATTCCGATACAATGCTGTTTGGCTAAAATCTTGGGTATTTCCCCAGGGGGGTATCGATCGTAAACGATACAAAGATCGTCCCAACCAACAGATACACTAGACACAAGAGGCGATCGTCTGAAAATACGTTTGTAACCTGATTCTTTCTCTTTGATAAAATTAACCGAAAAAGACTCTGGATTATCCCCCGCATAACCAACCGAGGTATTGGCGTTGAAAGACATAATTTTTAGACAGACTTCTGTTGCTCATGCTTGTATTCTATTCATTGAAATCACAATCCTCCACAAAATTAATCAATACATAACTTATCTGACTCTGAGCTCAAACAATGACTAAATATATCTACCTCCATGGTTTTGCCTCCAGTCCTCAATCCCAAAAAGCACAATATTTGCGCGATCGCTTTGCAGAAATAAATATTAATTTAGATATTATTGACCTTAATGCTGGTAATTTTTCCGCTCTTACTTTAACCAGACAAATAGAACAGACTAAGTCTGCTTTTCCTGCCGATAATAGTCCCGTAACGATTATTGGTTCGAGTTTTGGGGGTTTAACTGCTGCTTGGTTAGCAGAAAAATATCCTAGTAGAGTAAAAAATCTGATTCTTCTTGCACCTGCTTTTGGCTTTCCTTACAATTGGTTATCGAGATTGGGAAAAGAAACGATAAAAAAATGGCAGGAATCTGGCTATTTGTCGGTCTATCACTATGGCGAAAAGCGAGAAATTCCCCTCAAATATCAATTTCTTACCGATATTAAGCAGTATGACGAATATCAATTAACCAGAGACTTACCAACTCTAATTCTACATGGTAAAAATGATGATGTTATCCCTATTGAAGCTAGTCGTAACTATATTCGTCAGCGTTCTCATGTGAAACTAATCGAATTAGAAAGCGATCATACTTTAGCTGATGTGATGCCAGAAATTTGGCAAGCAATATATTTAGAAATTGGCGTTGCATCATAATGGGATGGTGGAGAATAAGTAGCAAGTAGAGGTGCGACCCCGCGTCGACGAAAGGCGCAAGGGAACGCGCACCTCCCGAAGGGCAAGTAGTAAGTAGTAAGTGTGCGGAGTAAATTTTTCTTCCCTTATCATAAGTCTTGCTTCTATGCCCGCGCCTCTAATCATCCCGCGACAGTGCAATGCCTAGAAATTAGTTCTATTTCTCGATCTGTCTGAGTTCAGGTTAAGTTAAAACCTTGATTCTTTTTTTGTGGATGATTATGTTTAGGACGATCGCTCTTAAAAAAGAGCGATCGCCTTTTTTGTTCTTTAGTAATCTATTTGACTATGGGTCATAAGCCAAGATTATTTTTTTGTCGAAATCATAAGATAAAATCGCACCCTTAGGGAACGTGATTATCTTCTTCAGATTCACAGTGGTGTTTCAATGATTTTACTTCACAGTCTGAAGGTGGGGGAGGAGGACTAAAAGGACTAAAAGGAATTCTTGATGAAAAATCTATTGTTACAGATTCTGAGTCTTCTTCTGGAAGAGAAAAATCTATTTTTCCAGATTCCAACTTCTCATTTAATGCGATCGACGAAACAAACGATCGCATCGATAATGGTGCTGTACGAGGAACAAATTTATTTCACAGTTTTACCGAATTTAATGTGGGTGAAGGTAGAGGAGTATTTTTTGACGCACCTGGAAATATTCAAAATATCTTGACTCGCGTTACTGGCAAGAATCTATCCAATATTATGGGTACATTGGGAGTATTGGGCGAAGCTAATTTATTTTTAATTAATCCTAATGGCATTATTTTTGGTCAAAACGCCAGACTAGATGTAAATGGTTCTTTCGTCGCGACAACAGCAAATGCTTTGCAATTTGGGCAGCAAGGATTTTTTAGTGCCACTAATCCTGAAACTCCGACATTATTGACGGTTCAACCCTCCGCATTGTTCTTTAATCAATTAAATTCTGGAGTAATTACAAATAATTCAATTGCGTCCGCAGGAAAAGACCCAATAGGGAATGATATCTCAGGTTTGAGAGTTGGTGATGGCTCTAGTTTATTGCTAATTGGTGGAGATGTAAATCTCAATGGAGGAAAATTACAAGCTAGAGGAGGACGAATAGAGCTTGGTGGACTTCAAGACGAAGGAGCGATCGAACTAAATATACAAAATAAAGAATTTAATTTAGTTTTTCCAACAAACGCTAAATTGAGTAACGTTTCACTCGATCGAGGTGCTGAAGTAAATGTACGAGAAGAAGATCGGGGCAGTATTGCTATAAATGCCCAAAACCTTGATTTAACAAATGGAAGTCTATTGTTGGCAGGTATAAATGAAGGTGTAGGCTCAATTAATTCTCAAGCAGGAAATATTGACATTAAGGTTATAGATACAATTAAAATCACGAATCATAGCTTTATTGTAAATGTTGTTCAAAGAGATGCAACAGGCAATGGTGGCGATATTAACATAAAGACTGGGTCATTTTTGCTTACTGATGAATCCCGAATCATTACGAGTCCCATAGAGCAGGGAAGTGCAGGAGATATTACCATAACTGCTCAAAATCTAATTTCTGTCGATGATAGTTCATTTGACAGTGGCACTGAAAACTCGTTTAAAAGAGGCAATATTACTCTAACTGCCACAGATATATTGCTCAATAATGAGTCAAGTTTATCTGCCAGTACTTTTGGGAAAGGTAATGCAGGTAATATTAATCTAACTGCTCAAAATCTCATCTTTTTTGATAATGAATCGCGTTTATCTAGTAATGCGGATCGAAATAGTTCGGGAAATGGGGGGGATATTACTCTCACTGCAAAAGAGATATTAATTGATAATGGGTCACTTTTATCTGGCAGTACTTTTGGGTCAGGAAATGCAGGAAATATTACTTTAACTGCTCAAAATCTCATTTCCGTTAATGGAGAAAAAGATGCTAATAGTACTGTTTTTAGTAGTGTAGCAGAATCAGCAACAGGAAACGGAGGAATTATCACAATTAATACAGGTTCACTATCTCTAACTAATAATGGTCAAATTGTTGTTAATACTTTTGGGCAAGGTAATGCAGGGATAGTTAACATTAACGCTCGCGATACAGTGTTTTTGGATGGAACAGGTAGTGATATTTTTGAGAGTGGGATATTTAGCGGTGTTTCTCTAAATACTGAAGGTAATAGTGGCAATATCAATATCGAAACTAATTCTTTATCCTTAAGTAATAGTGCAGCAATTAATGCTGATACTTCGGGCGCAGGAAATGGAGGTAATATTACCATCACCGCCAACAACCTATCTGCTGAAAGTGGCGGGCAGATTTTTACAACTAGCAGAAGTAATGGAAATGCAGGGGATATTACGCTAAATCTGACCGAAAGTTTAAATCTTTCGGGCGTTAGTCCTATTGATAATGCTCAACAAAGATTCACAAATGCAGGTTCTTCTAGTGGCTTATTTGCCAATACCGAATCAGATTCTACAGGTGATGGGGGGAATATTTTCATCAACGGTAGCGATTCGATGATTGTGAATATTACAGATAACGCACAAATTACAGCTAGTAGTGCAGGTAAAGGAGAAGGAGGAGAAATTAGATTACAAGGAAATTTTTTATCTTTAGATCGAGGTCAAATTACGGCTGAAGCCTTCGGAAATCAGGGAGGAAACATTACTTTAACACTTCAAGACTTATTACTACTAAAAAATAACAGTCAGATTAACGCTTCGGCGGGTAATAATTCCGATCCAGGTGATGGGGGAAATATTAATATTGATGCCAGTTTTATTGTCGCTTTTCCCACTGAAAATAGTGATATTACTGCCAATGCTTTTGAGGGTAGTGGTGGAAACATCGATATTAATGCAACAGGTATTTTCGGGATTGAAGCCAGAAAAATCACAACACCAAAAAGTGATATTACTGCTATTTCTCAAGAGAATCCTAGCCTAAACGGTCAAATAAATCTCAATACTTTAGAAATAGAACCAAGTCGCCAACTATTTACATTTCCAACTCAACCTCTAAACTCACAAATTGCCCAAAATTGTACTCCAGGAACAAAAGTAGCAAGGAGCGAACTTATTTTTATCGGAAAAGGCGGTATAGCTCCCAATACCTTAGAAGCTTTGCAAGTTAATCCGACTAAACCAGATTGGGTTGAACTTCCTTCAGACTCGGAACATTCTTCTCAGTCTAGAACATCTATTGCCGATTCTCCCAAACCTACACCGCAAATTGTGGAAGCTCAAGGTTGGATTAGAGATGAAAACGGTGAAGCGATCTTAGTGGCTGATACTTCTTCGATTACGACTCATGATTCTTGGCAAAAACCACAACAATGCGATTAAAAGTAGGAGCGATTTGCGATCTCGCTCCTACAGGGTTTGTACTATACGAATCAACTACGAAGAGTTACATTAAACTGTTTGACTAGAGCATTACGTACTTTTTGATGCACGGGTTCTACTTCTTCATCTTTTAAGGTACGATCGAGCGATCGATATACTAAGCTAAAAGCCAAACTGCGCTCTCCTTCTGGTACATTTTCTCCTTTATATTCGTCAAACAATTCTACTTGTTCGAGTAATTGTCCTCCTGCTTTGACCATTGCTTGTTCTATCTCTGCTACAGATAAGCTGACATCCGCAAAAAAGGCTAAATCTCTGGCTGCACCTGGATAGGTCGAATAGACTTGGAATATTGGTGTAGTTAACCTATCTCGATCTAAACCAGCCAATAAAACATCAAAAGCGAGTTCAAAAACATAAACTTCGTCGGGTAAGTCTTTTGCTTGACGCAATTGAGGGTGAATTTGTCCGAAAATACCCAAACGTTCGTTATTTAGCCACAGAGAAGCGGTACGCCCTGGATGTAAGCGAGAATCTTCACTATCTGCTCGATATTCTACCTCTAGACCTAGATTAGTTAACACACTGTCTAAAATACCTTTGGCTTCATACCAACTCATGGGAGAAGGTTTGCCTCCCTTTGTCCATTTACCTTCGGGATAAAGCGCACCTCCCATAATTCCCGCTACAGAATTGGCTTCTTTTAATTCTGTTTCTGTTTGCCAAAAAATACGACCAATTTCAAAAGCATTTAATGCTCCATTGCCCTGAGATTGATTGTATTCAAAAGCATCGATTAAACCAGAAATTAAATCTGTCCGCAGGGCGGAATATTCGGTAAATAAAGGATTAGCTAAGGTTATTTCTTTCCCTGTCGTCGGTTTAACTAAAGAATATTGAACTAATTCGGTTAAACCAACTCCTCTAAACATAGCTCGTAACTTATTAGTTACTTGATAGTCAAAAGAGAGATAGCCTGGTTCGGTTTTTTCTGGTAGGGTATCGCTAAAGCGATCGTAACCGTAAAGACGAGCAATTTCTTCAATTAGGTCGATTTCTCGCTCTAAATCTCGATAGCGATAGGGAGGGACGGTAACTTTCCAAGTATCGGGTTTTTCGGCAATTTTTTCTAACTGGCAGTTTAAGGCAGTAAGGATTTGTTCTACTTCCTCTGTTTGGATATAACCAATACTATCCCCTCTTTTGACCGTACCTAAAATTTGATTGACTCGTTCTAAGCGTAATTCGATCGAACCCCGACTGGCAAGATCGGGACGAGCATCAACTATGGCTTGGGCAACAATTTTACCACCAGCTAATTCTTGTAATAGTCCTATTGCTCTGGCAGCAGCTAAATCTAATTCTACTTGGTTTACTCCTCTTTCGTAACGAGTAGAGGCTTCTGTGCGTAAACTCTGACTGCGAGCAGAGCGACGAATAGTTATAGGCTCGAATAGGGCTGCTTCTAAAATAATATTTTGCGTAGCATCATGGACTTCAGTTTCTTCTCCCCCCATGATTCCCCCTAAAGCTACTGGTTTATCGTTAGCAGTAATCAAGAGATTTTGACTGGTGAGGGTACGATTTTGACCATCTAAGGTAGTTAAACTTTCTTTATCCCTAGCAAAACGGACACCAATAGTTAAGCTCTCACTGCCAGCTACAGCTTGGAGACGTTCGCGATCGAAAGCATGGAGTGGTTGCCCCCATTCTAAAAGAACATAGTTAGTAATATCAACAACATTGTTAATCGCTCTTACTCCTGCTGCTTGTAAACGCCATTTTAGCCAGTCAGGAGAGGGTGCAAGTTTAACCCCTTCGATCGACGTGCCAATATAGGCAGGACAAGCTTGGCGATCGTCTATCTCTATATTTAAGTTACTATTTTTCTCTTCTATCTCGATTTTCGGGATATTGGGCAGTCGTAAAGATGCCCCTGTTAAAGCTGCCACTTCCCTAGCTATCCCTACCATACTCAGAGCATCAGCCCGATTAGCGGTAGTTGCCAAATCTAAAATAACATCATCTAAGCCGAGTAACGGTCTAACATCATCTCCTAATTGCAGATTAGATTCAGTAAAAATATGTATTCCTTCAGATTCTTTAGCTAATCCCAATTCTGCCAGAGAGCAGATCATTCCTTGGGAGGGAACACCCCGTAACTTAGTTTTTTTTAATTTTAAGTCAATAGTAGGGAGATAAGTACCAATCGTCGCTACGGGAACATAAATATCTGCCCGCACATTAGCAGCACCACAGACAATATTTAGTAATTCATCTTTACCCACATCTACCTGACAGACACTAAGTTTATCAGCATTGGGATGGGGTTGGCGATCGACTACTTTACCGACTACTACACCATCTGCCAAGGTACGTAAATCTTCTATATCTTCTACTTCAAACCCTGCAATAGTTAAAGTTTTACCCAACTCTTCAGGAGTTAAATCTATATCTATTAATTCTTTTAGCCAGTTTAGAGAGACGCGCATTTATTTTGTATCTTGAATCTATCTTCAGTCCAAATATTCTAACTTTGTTAGCGTACTGGTTTATATAATTCTTGTTCGATCGGAATAAACCTAGCTCTCACGATACATTTTATTTCTCGTAGTGATAACGACAAGAAATAATAGTTAAATAGTTGTCATCAACAGCATAAATTAACCTATTAGTTTCATCAATTCTACGCGACCAAAAGCCAGAAAGATTTTCTTTGAGAGGTTCTGGTTTACCAATGCCCTCAAAAGGATGAGATAAAGTATCTTGAATGAGGCGATTAATTCTTTTAAGAGTTTTTTTATCTTGTACTTGCCAGTATAGATAATCTTGCCAAGCCTTACTTCCCCAAGCTAACTTACGCATCGATTAAGTCATGTTCTTCTGTTTTTCCTGCTCGATATTCGGCGATCGCTTCTTCTAAATGTTTGGCATTAGCAGGAGATTTCAACAGATAAAAAGTTTCCATCAGACTATCGTAGTGGCTCTTGGACATTAACACTGCATCTTCCGCATCTCTCCTAACGATAATAGTACAGTCCTTATCGTTTGCTACCCGATCTAGTACGGTTTTAAAGTTATTTCTCGCTTCGCTAAAGTTGATTATTTCCATTAATAAAGTTCTTGTACATACCTAAGTACAAGTATATCAAAAATTTAGCTGTCAATAAACCAGAAATAGATTTAATTTGGAATGTTTTATTTACTGGATTATTTGCGATCGCTCTATTTCTGGGAGTCTCCTGGCAAAGTCAAGGCGTAGCAGCAGCAGTTTTGATTTCTCATGGTATTTGTCTGCCTTTATTTACGATTTGGGCAATACGGTATGTTTTTAAAAGGTTGTCTGGTTTGCAAACTTTATGAGAGATTGTCTGAGAAGTCTCATTTGTTACATTGTCTGCCCCCTAAATCCCCTGCCCCCGTGACCCCCAACATTGGGGGTATATTTGGGGGACTTTTAACTCTTTTCCCCCCAGAATTGGGGGGATAGGGGGGCAAAATCCAGTATCAAAAAACTTTTCAGATATCCTCTGAATTTACCTTTCAATCTTTGTTCTCTATCCAATCGATAATTGCTTCGCTCAAATTATCTTTATTATCTTTGCTGAAAGAGAAATGTTGCAAATCGGGAGTAGAGGAATTGCTAACAATACAAATTTTGCCATCAAATTTACTACAAGCATCGAGGAATGCGGGAGAAAGTTTGTTTAATGGATCGTAGAATATTAAAACTAATTCTTTATCACTATTACGTTGCAAAGTATACCAGTATTTTTTAAATTTCTCTATTGTGTATGGCAATCCATGTAAAGTCTTAGGAAACTTTTGCTCAAGCATCTGCTCGTAACTGCTGACTATAGGATGATAAGAGTTACTGAATTTATGGCAATCAATATAAATTAACCGAACTGGTTTAGTTAGTTTGATTAATTCTTGTTTGATAGCAGTGACAAAAATTTGGAAACGATTCCAAGCTTGATAAAATTCTGGATAAGATAGATTTTGAGCGCAATCCCAAAGAACTTTTACAGCTTCTTGTTCTTGGTAATTTTTCAAAACGCTAATGGCTTTTGGCATCAAAGATTTTGTTAAAATTTCTCCTAAACTTTCCGCTGCTTGCCGACGAGTCGATTCATCAGTAGTAGAATTAATTACTTTAATTAAGCCCTCGATCGCTTTGGGATTACCTGCACCTATTTTCTCTAAACTCTCCGCTGCTTGCCGACGAGTCGATTCATCAGTAGTAGAATCAATTAGTTTAATTAAGCCTTCGATCGCTTTGGGATTACCTGGAGCTATTTTCTCCAAACTCTCTGCTGCTTGCCGACGAGTCGATTCATTGGTAGTAGAATCAATTACTTTAATTAAGCCTTCGATCGCTTCTGTTCGATTTGTTTCTGTTAATGAAGTTTCAGCCGAGCTTGTTATATCCCGAATAAGCTTACCAAATGCCCACTTTACAACTTGTGTAACAATTTCTTTTGTCCTAGAATATTCTTTAAACTCATTAATTCCTGCTGCTGCCAGAAAATAGGCTCGATACTGATAAAATCTTCTTTTTTTACGTATAAACCAAAAAATAGAACTACTACAGCCATCTTCAAACTTTACCAAAGCATTAATGAAATCTTCTTTTTCTTTTTTGTTTATATCTTCTCTTCCCAACCAAAGTAAAATAACTTCTTTCCACTTGGGTTCAAAAATACGATATTTTTTACCTTGTACTGGTTTATTTATATGGTTACGAGGCAGAAAAAAGTCCCAATCATCAATAGCACGAGCAGCAAAATATTCTTGAAAGGTAGGATGAAAGAAAGCATAAACTTCTTTATTAGTAGTTAAATCTCGATCTACAATATTGAGCCAACCTAATTTCTTAGCTAAATTAAATAGTTCTTCGCCCATTGCTTCACGAGCAATACTTCTCTTGAGGCGATATCGAGAACCACTGTCAATTCCTTGAATGGCTAACTCGCCCAAAGCTTTATGTAATTTGGCTTGTAACTCATCTTCTTCTGTCAAGTCCTTAATATTTTTCTTCCAATTATAGAAATAAGGAAGATATCGTTGATAAAATTCGGCTCTGGTTTCTGGTAATTGTCCTTGATTTAATGTCCAAATGCGACACAACAACACTAACCGCAAAGGATTTTTTACTAACTCCCGAATTCCTTCTTTTCCCGTTTCTTTTAGCTTGGAGATTAAGTCTGTTGCTAACAGTGATTTATGTGATTTATCTTTTTTGTTAAACCATTGTTGAATAAAGGCATCGTTTTACTTGATGTAGCTTTGAGATTAGCTACCAAGTTTGATACAGAAATACTTGGTTTATAGCTGACAATGCAGTGTATGTGATCTGTTTCGCCGTTGAATTCATCCAATTTTCCGCCTCTGGTATTGAGTATGGACGCGAATATAGCTTCAAGCTCGGTTAATAGTTCATCAGTGAGAATAGGTTTGCGGTATTTAGTCACTAAAATTAAATGGGCGGTGAGGTTATAAACTGCTCTATAGGCTTTATTGTATTTAGTTTTCATGAAGATAATAATTTTTTCAGTGAGCATGATATTATTGTCTCATGAGAAAAGCAATGAAAGTTAGAATTTATCCAAGCAAAGAACAAAAGCACCTATTGGCAAGACAATTTGGCTGCTCTCGTTTTTGGTGGAATCGCTCTCTAGCGTTGCAATACGAACATCGTACAAATAATGGAAGATGGCTCAAGCGTACTGAGCTTAACGCCATGCTACCTTCGCTAAAGAAAGAACTTCCTTGGCTAAAAACAGATTGCTATTCTCAAGTTCTACAAGCAACATCTAAACACTTAGAGCAAGCCTTAAAAAACTGGTTTGAAGGTAGAGCAAAAAAACCCAGATTCAAAGCTAAATCTAACAAGCAATCAATTAGTTTCCCTCAAAATGTTTTAGTGGTTGGCAACCAAACGGGCGACACGAGCTTGTCGGGAAACCCGACAAGACGCGCCCTCATTAAAGTACCAAAAGTAGGATTAATTGATGCAGTCATCACCCAAAAAATAGAAGGAACTATCAAAACTGTTACTATTAGTGTTACTCCGTCGGGAAAATATTTTGCTGCTATTGGATTAGACGATGGAAAACCAGAAATAAAATCTTCTACAGATGGTGTAATTACTGGTATTGATTTAGGGTTAAAAGATTATGTTTATTGTCACGATGGAACTAATAGTTATTCGGTGAAACATCCCTTATGGATAAAACGTCATGAACGTAATCTCAGAAGACATCAAAAACAATTAGCAAGGAGAAAAAAAGGAAGTAACAGGAGAAACAAAGCAAGACAATTAGTTGCCAGAGTACACGAAAGATTGTCCAATGCAAGAGTTGATTTTTTACACAAATTATCGAAACGCATAACCGACGAAAGCCAAGTCGTAGCAGTCGAATCATTGCATATTAGAGGGATGTTAAAAAACCGTAAGTTGAGCAAAGCTATTGCTCAATCTGGATGGGGAATATTCCTCAATTTTCTCGACTACAAAATCAAGAAAAAAGGTGGCGTTTTAGTAGAAGTAAGCAGATTTTTTCCTTCGAGTAAGCTTTGTTCAAATTGTGGTCATAAATATCAAGAATTGACACTAAGCGAACGAGTTTGGAGTTGCGAGAAATGTTCTACCACTCATATAAGAGACGAGGTAGCAGCAAAAAATATTCGTACTGAAGGAATGAGATTACTAGGGCTGGGACACAGCCCTCGTGGAGATGATGTCAGACTGGGAACTTGTTCCGAGCAATTGTCTGTGAAACGAGTACCCACCGAGAGTCTATTATAGACTGGTAGGAATCGTGCGGTTTACCGCATGAGGATGTCAATAAGAGAAAATACGGAGATAAACTAGCCTGATTTTAATTTTTTAGTATTAATACCATGAAGATTTCTCTATCTAAAAAAAATTAGGATATGCTGATGTTAGATAATTCAATTTTTTGGGAAAAAAAGAATAGATAATATACAACTAAATAATTTAGTAATTATTACTAAACATTATTGGCTGATAGATAAAGTCATATTGGTACCATTGAATGACCTACTGTTTAAATCCATCTTGCCCTAAACCAATCAATCATCCTAAAGCGAGAAGATGTCAGGCTTGTGGCTCAAAATTACGTCTGCGCGATCGCTATCATCTAGTTAAAGGACTAGGTAAAGGTGGCTTTGGTCAAACTTTTTTGGCTGCGGATATATCTCTGCCTGGCAATCCTTTATGTGTAATTAAGCAATTAAAACCCAACACAGAAAATCCGCAATTTCTGTCGATGGCAAGAAAATTATTTGAGCGAGAAGCTGAAACTTTAGGCAAAATTGGTAATCATCCGCAAATACCTAGATTATTAGATTATTTTGAAGATAGAAAGCAATTTTATTTAATCCAAGAATTTGTCAAAGGCAATACTTTACAGCAAGAAGTTAAAAAACACGGTGTTTTTAAAGAAGAGCAGGTCAAACAAGTTCTCAAAGAAATTTTAGTTATCCTCAAAGATATTCATAGTCAAAAAGTAATTCATCGAGATATTAAACCAGCAAATATTATTCGTCGTGAATTAGACCACAAATTAGTACTGATTGATTTTGGGGTAGTCAAAAATCAAGTCAATACAATTGCTGCGGGTAATAATTCAGAGCAAACTGCCTTAACTGCTTTTGCTGTAGGTACTCCTGGGTTTGCGCCTCCAGAACAATTAGCCATGCGTCCTGTATATGCTAGTGATATCTATGCTTTGGGAATTACTTGTATGTATTTAATGACAGGTAAAGCTCCCAAAAATATGGAATGCGATCCGATTACAGGAGAAATAGACTGGTTCAGAAATATTAGAGTAAGCGACCATATGGCAGAAATTTTGACAACTATGCTGGAAGTTTCTGTGAAAAATCGCTACAAAACTGCCGATGAAGTACTTCGAGTTTTAGATTTAGATGGTCATATAGATAGTTTGGCAGATAGCATGATTGGGCCTACTTCTGGTGACTCTGTTGTTTCTCAAAGTTTTTCCAGTAGAAGGCATTCTACTATTTCTTCATCACGGGCAACTAGAGGTAGTACTTTGCGATCGAGTTATTCTCCTGCTTCTGGAATGGGAAATAGAGAGCGAACTAATCGCAATATAGGTATTAGGCGAAACACTTTGACTAATAGAGGTTTAAAAACAAGTGCTTCAGTTGGAGGGAACGCCCAAAAACCCGCAAAACTCATGAAATTAGAGAAAGAAGATCTCCTCAGTGCTTACGAACAAGGTAGAAGAGATTTTCGCTATAAAGATATTAGTTCACAAGATTTAGAAAAAGTAAACTTGTCTAAATCCAACTTTAAGCATTCTAAGTTAATTAGAGTAAATCTCCAGGGGGCAGAATTAGCTTCGACTAATTTTAGCGATACAGATTCTCGTCAGGCAAGTTTTCGCGGTACTCATTTAGGTAAAGCCTATTTTATTGCTGCTAATTTAGAAGGAGCAGACTTACGGGGAGCAGATTTAAGCTTTGCTCGTTTTGATGATGCCAAACTTAAAGGAGCTAACCTCTGTGGTGCAAACCTTACTAGTGCTAGCATCACCAAAGAACAACTAGCTCAAGCTAAAACTAATTGGACAACGATTCTGCCTAATGGGAAAAGAGGATTTTGGTAATTTTTCCAATAAAGCTAAAATCATTCAAGATTTGAATCGGCTAAACTAACCATTTCTGTAACGTTTTTCCCTGTAGGTTGATTCTGCTGCCATTGGGCAACTATATTTAAATCTCCTGAGAGAAACTTAGCCCGACAACCAGGGCGTTGAATTTTGCCACTAGAAGTCTTAGGAATACTACCAGTTTTCAGAAAAGCGATCGCGTAAACTTCTACTTCGTGTTCTTTGGCTACTGCTTGACAAATAGCCTTAACCATCTCTTCCACATTTAAGTTTCTCAGGCTACTCCGTTCTACTTCTTGGGTAATTACCAGTCTTTCGGTAGTATCTACATCGATGGAAAAAGCTGCACCACAATTAGGTCGTAAAGCAGAATGAGACTCTTGCACGGTCTTTTCTACGTGTTGGGGATAGCAATATTTGCCCCAAAAGATCATAACTTCTTTGAGCCGACCTGTAATATATAATTCTCCATCTTTGATAAAGCCTAAATCTCCTGTCCGTAAAAAAGGCCCTTCTTGAGTATCTGCCAGATAAGCATTAAAAGTATTCTCTGTTTCTTCTGGTTGTTGCCAATAACCTTTACCTACTCCCGAACCTGAAACCCAAATTTCCCCAATGCGATCGCTGCTACATTTAGTTAGAGACTGAGGCTCGACAATTATTGCTTTTGTGTCTAACCAAGTATGACCGCAACCAACAATTGCTTTTGCTCCTTTTTGTTCTGGGTTAGCTGCAATTACTTGATTTTGTTCTAAAGCATCGCCATCGACATATTTAACTACAGGAGGAGCAGATTTTAAACCTCCAGTAATAAACAAAGTGGTTTCTGCCATGCCATAACAGGGATAAAATGCCTCGCGACGAAAACCACAAGGTTTAAAGATCTCACTAAAGCGATCGATGGTTTCTGCCCTAACCATTTCTGCCCCAGAAAAAGCTACAGACCAACTACTCAAATCTAAATCGGCTAAATTTTCGGGAGTTGCCTTAAGACAGAGAAGATCGTAAGCAAAATTAGGCCCTCCGCTAGTAGTAGCTTGGAAGTGAGTAATCGCTTTAAGCCATTCAAAAGGTTTTTGCACGAGAGAAACAGGAGACATTAAAATACTAGGTCTACCCAAATACAAAGGCTGCAAAACATTACCAATTAAACCCATATCGTGAAACATGGGTAACCAACCGACAACTATAGTTGCTTCTGTATGCTGAAAGCTTTGGCGGATCATCTCTTGATTAGAGAGAATATTGCCATGAGTAATCATTACCCCTTTGGGTATTCCCGTTGAACCAGAAGTGTATTGTAAAAAAGCTAGAGTATCTCTCTCAATTTTGGGTGTTTGCCAGCTAGAAGATAAACTAGAAGGAAGGGTATCTGTCACTAAAAAAGTAAAATCTTGCGTCGATTTTGCTAATTCTCGATCGAGGGCGATACCTGTTTTAATTGTCTTTAAAAATTCTGCTGTAGTTAAAACAACTTTTGAACCCGAAGAAATCGCTCTCTCTAATAATTTAATTACTTCTTTACCGTGACGGGGAGGACTAGTAGTTACAGCGATAGTTTCTGCATAAAGACAACCAAAAAAGCTAGAAATAAACTCTAAACCATTATGATAAGGATAAACTAATAATACTCTAGAACCTGATTTTGATATAGATTGTAATTTAGCTGCGATCGCCCGAGCCTGTCGATCTAATTCTTCATAAGTTAGATTACCAGATTCAATTTTACCATCAGATAAAAATCTATAGGCAATATGATTTGCTTGTTTTAAGGCTCGATTTTGTAAAATTTCTACTAAGTTAGAATATTCGATCATGAGATTTGTTTACAAAGAATAAAAATTCAAAATAAGGAACTTCTGTTCGCTAAAAACATTCAGAAATAATAGCAATCTATTCAAACTAGTTATTATCTCTGCCAGTATTTATGATTATGTTAATATCAGCAAATTCTAATTTAATTACTAAAAACATACAAAAAACCTTACTTCGCTTTTTTACTACTGGTATAGTAACAGCAACAGGACTCTTTGGTATTTTACTTGTAGAAGTTAACCCTTCTTTCTCTTGGCTATTATCTACTGCCTCTGCTCAAAACTTTACAGAAAAAGAGGTAGCTAATTATGCTAGGGCTGGTTATGAAGTGGAGTTGTTGCGCCAACGAGTATACAAAGAAATTAAATCAATGCTTAACGAAGCTCCTCCCGATATTGTCTGCAATCAACCCAGCACTTTTGCAGATTTACCAGGGGATGTTAAGGAAACTGTCGATCGATATTGCGATGATTCCCTCAATATTGTCCAAAGTCATAACTTAACTATCGATCGCTTTAATCAATTAAAACAATTTTACGATCGAGGCGGACAATTTTATCGGCAAGTACAGGATGCTTTAAAGGAGCTACAACTGCGTTAATTAACGGTAAATGGTTATTTTTAAGACATTAATTAGAGATTATTAAATGTCGATCGCAACTGTTATGTGGTAGATGTTGAATATGAGTATCATCTAGAAAAATGGCGATCGCTATTATGAGAATTTAACTCCCTTAAAAAGCGATCGCTACAAATCATTTTTTAATCTATACTTTAGCTACATCCGCAAAACGAATTTTTAAATGATCTTCTTCCATTTTTGCCCCTGCGGGTTGAAGTGCTGCTAATGCTTGTGGTAACACTAAATTACGACGATGATTGCCAATTCTAATATTCAATTCGTCTCCACTTTTATTTAATTGAATTTGTTCTTTAGGAATACCAGGTAAATATAACTCTAAACTATAATTTCCTTGTTCTTGAACGACTTTAACAGTACTTTCTTTATAAAATACTTGAGATGGGTCTTCATCTCCATAAAGAGTTTCTTTCAATTTTTCTAAAGCTGTCAATCCACACATTTCCTCAGAATAAAGAGGCACTTCTTTTACTGGTAAAGGATGGAAATTATCATAAATTTCTTGTTTATAAATTTGCTGATTGTCCTTCCAACGTTGGAAGAAAGGATCGTTAACTTCATTAGGAATAATGCGATTGGCTACTACTAAATCTGTGGCTACATTATACAAACTAAGATAAGCATGAGCGCGGAGAGACTCTTTAATCACCATTTTCTCTGGATTCATTACCAAACGTACAGAAGTCTGGGTATTATCCGTCAAAACTTTCTCTAAAGCTTCAATCTGTTCGTAAAATTCATAAGGGGCATCCATTACCTCTTTATCTGGTAAAGAAAAACCAGTAATGGGTTTAAAAATTGGCTCAAATAAAGGTCTTAAAGCAACCGACATCCCTTGCAGGGGCTTGTAAAAACGTCTCATATACCAACCGCTTACTTCTGGCAGACTTAAAAGTCTTAAAGCCGTTCCTGTTGGTGCAGAGTCGATAATGAGAACATCAAAATCTCCCTCATCATAGTGACGTTTCATTCTTACTAAGCCAAAGATTTCGTCCATTCCTGGTAAGATTGCTAATTCCTCAGCCTGTACACCATCTAGTCCTCTAGCTTGCAAAACTTGGGTAATGTAACGTTTAACTGCACCCCAATTACCTTCTAATTCCATTAAAGCATCTAGTTCTGCACCCCAAAGATTAGGGCGGACTTGTTTGGGTTCATGACCTAACTCCAAGTCAAAACTATCAGCAAGAGAATGGGCGGGGTCTGTACTTAAAACTAAAGTTTTATAACCGAGTTCAGCACAACGCAAACCCGTTGCAGCAGCGACAGAAGTTTTTCCAACTCCTCCTTTACCAGTCATTAAAATTACACGCATAACAAAATATAGTCCTAGCTGAGAAATCTTTACATTACTTATAATTATTATTTATTGTGACACTTTTAAGTTCTCTGGGCGTTAAACTACATCAAATATATATTTCCCCGATCGCTTTACCTTGAGATTGATATGAGTTAAAAAGTCTAATTAGCTTTTGCTCTCATCTTTTTCTGGTTTACCCCAAAAGAAATTTTGTTGCAGAAGATTAAAACGAGAAATATGCCAGTAGTCTATATGAGAGACAATCAAATTATCTTGGTTAAGCTTAAGTTCCGTCCAGCCAGGAATAGATAAACGAGGCTTCCAAGGAAGAGGACTAGTCATTTTTAATGTCCATTCGGTTTTAATCTTGTCTTCTGTTTGGCTAATGTCGTGTAATTCTAAATTAATGTCTTTGAAGAAACTTCCTAAAAAACCAATCATTTTTTGATAACGTTGAATTCCTCTAAACTCGTTCAAAGGGTCTTTAAAATAAACATCTTCTGCATAAATTTCGTAGGTCTGGTTATCGGGAAAATTTTGATAATCTTGTTTTAAAGTTTTGACGATATCCATGTTTGAATTAGTGGGATGATTAGATACATATTTAACTTGAGTCTGAGCTTGTCACGCTTTAAAATATTTTTCGATCGCAATTTAAATTATAGAGAAATACGGCTAAAAAGAAAAAAGGAAAGAATATTGCTATTAACATTTTTCCTAAATTTATCAGTCAATTGAGTTTAGTTACTTTTATTATTTAGTATTTATTAAATCTTGCCTCTATCTACAGATGTATTATCAGTATTTAATGACAGCAAAATTGTAAAATACGCTTTTTCAGGATTATTTACGCTCCCTATTACCAAAATATATAGTCAATTGATAATATTCGATCGATCTTTGATAAATAATTCGATCTGAGAGACTGTTTGTAAAAAGAAAATAAAGAAGACCAGCAACAAAGAGATTGAATTATACTATCGGAAAGTAAAGGTGAGAGAGTGGGTGAATCAAAGATGAGAATAAATATGCAAGTTAAAGAAATTAGAACAGAAAGCAGAAGATGATGCGCGAGGGGTGAATACCCCAATCTATTTTCTAGTCTTTCATAGAATCTTCATTATCATCCCACCAGAGCGTCACCAAAATATAAGCTAAAAATAGCAAGACACTATAAACTGACAAGTACATACTAAAAACTACAGTATTATATTCAAAAAGTTCTTTTTCCCAATCTCTACTTATTTTTTGTAAATATTTTTTTGACTCTTGATGATTATTGGGGTCTATATTTTCCCTTATAGATACAATATTTTGATAATGAAAATTCTCTTTTAAAGAGAAAGAAAGACTATCTAAACAAGTTATTCCTTTTTCTAAAAAATAAATGCTCAACGCTAATGTAGATGATTTTGAAGCTTTGTTTATATCTTCTAAACAGGTTGGTATGGTTTGATATGTTAGCTCGTTACGACGTAGTTCTTGCCAACTCTTTTCTTTTAATTGTTGGTTAAATTTAATTCCCGATATTATTAATATAGGTAAGATGAAAACTCCTAAAGCTATTATTCCTTTTTGATTTTTTTGAAGTTTTTTGCCGATCATGATTTTTCTTCTCGCTCTAAAATTCTCAAATTTAACTCTCTGAGATTGCTACCAAGAAACAAAAAGATAATCGTCTACGATCTTTACATCCAAATATGAAATCAGGATGAAATTGCTGTAACAGTAGTGAATAACCAAATCAGTATTTGGCGTAAGTTGTCATAAGTTTACTGCTGCCAGATTCAGAAAATAGTGACGGCTATTAGTATTACCTTGGGGTAAGAGTAAGTTTTGTTTAACCATTTTGCTGATATCTCTTTGTAGAGTGCGCCGAGATACCCCAAATAAGAGAATTTTACAGTTGTCGATAGTTAATTCGCCATTGTCGATCGCATATTTTAAAATTAAACGTTGGCGGTGGTTTAGCTGATAGACTTCAGCAAGTTTTGGTAATAAATTGGTAGAGTTATTAGCGATCGCCTCATCGCCGATATCTGGTTCTAAATAGGCTCTCATTAAGGCTTCTATTTCTTGAATAATTTCTCGATCGTGAAGTTTATTCTTTCTTAAAGCCAGTAAAATTAGAGCATTAGTTGCATTAACGCATATTTCTGCCAAGATTTCACTTCTTCGATCGGCTAAAGCAGGATTACGCATTTTTAGTAATTTTGCCATAAATTGAATTGCTTCTTGAGTAAAGCTATCATCGATATTTTTAAAAATAGTAGGGGAAGTAAAAAACTGTACGAAAATAATTCTTGAAGTGGGTTGCTCGAATAGTTGCTGTACGTGAATAATAGTCCTATGAATAAAATCGGGAAACGGTAGCTGTACTATTTCGGGACGCAATAATTTATCCCACATTACATACACTCGATCGACATGACGTAATTCTAAAGCGTTAAAAATTGCTAGTTTATCGGGGAAAAATTGATAGAGAGAACCTACTGCGGTATCGGCACGGGCAGCGATCGCATGAGTAGTAGCAGCTTCAAACCCCACCTCATCAAACACTACTGCTGCTGCATCTAGGATTTTTTCAACTCTTTCTTGACTGCGTTTTTGTTGCGGTTGACGACGTAAAGGATTGTGATCGGATTTCATTGACAAAAATGAATAATATGTCGTATATTGTGAGCAATAAATCAGGAGTTTTTAGCTAATTAGTCAGTCCGAGCATAGCTTTGAGGACAGTCATATTTAACTTGCGACATTTTTTATTGTAATTGTCGCAACATATTTTGTAGTCAAAATTTTTGCGGAAATTAATTATGTCTATGTTAAAAGGTGCGCCTTGGCTATTGGCGCATAAATCGATGCTACCAACAAATCAGCCACAGAAAATTTCTTTGTACGGTAAAGATTATGTAATGTGGAAAGATAAAACGGGACAAGTTAACGCCTTACCCAATATCTGTCCTCATATGGGAGCAATGCTATCAGAAGGATGGTGTGAAGTTAGAGAAGATGGCACGAGTAATGTTGTTTGTCCGTTTCATGCACTAGAATTCGATGCCAATGGTTGTACTGTCTTACCAGGAACTAATAAGAAAACCTTACCTCAGCTAGAGCCTTTAAATTTAATTGTTAAAGATGATTTTATCTGGTCTTATGGTGGTTGCAAACCTAAAATTTCTATTCCAGATATTTTAGAGAAAATTAGCCAAGAATATGATTTTATTGGCTATACAGCAGATATTAGCGTTCAAACAGACTTGCGATCGATGTTATTAATTATGCACGATTACAACCATCAAAATGGTACGCATCGAGATTTATTTGAAATTACTGAAGTTCAGTTTGAGAAATTTATCGATAACGGCTATCATTCCGAGGCTTTTTATAATATGCCAACTGCAAAAAAAAGCTTTTGGGATAAATTAAGACAACCAAATCAATTTTTACTACCAGATGTCATTCAAGCTCACTTAGAAAATTATTTCCCTTCTTTGGTTATTCTTTATGCTAAAAGTTTTCTTGGTAAATTCGTTCAATGTCATTTTTTTGTACCAGAAACAGCAAATAACACTAGAACTTATGTCTTGTTATACGGAAAAGCCAAAAATCCTTTAGCTAAGTTATTAAAAAATCAGTTTCTAGATATAGTTAAATTAGTAGTCGAACAAGATGCAGGTATTTTAAACAAAATTTATACCGATGTACCACAAAAAATTAAACTTAACAACGAAGTCGGTATGGATTGGGTTAAACGTAATTTTGCCAATTGGGAATAAGTATAGCCATACAAACTTAGGTTAGGATAAACAGGTTATTGGCTCGAAGTAGCGAGTAGATTCGAGACCCCGCGTCGCCGTCAGAGGTCAGACCCCGCGTCGGCGCAAGACGCAAACGGGGCGTATAAACTCCGCAGCAAAGCTACGGAGACAGCCCCTTGGGAATGCTGACCTAGCAAGGGAATGCTCGAATCAGAGTAGCAATTAGCGAGTAGCGAGTGTCCTAATATTAATACGTATTGCTATATCTATACAAAATTATTTACACAGTCGCGCCTTCGTACTAACGACTAACGACTAACGACTAACTACTAACTATCTCAAACAGATAATTAGTTTTGCACGACCACTTAGTTAACGTCAGTTTGGGTTCTTTTTCTCGCAGTTGCTAGGTTCTCTAAAGCAGATAGAATAGTTTATAATCAATGTACATAAAAACGTACATTAATTATGCTTAATTCCCAAATAATTTCACCGACTGAAGCGAGAAATGATTTTTTTAATTTGTTGAATACAATAGTAGAAAACCATCAGGTATATACGATCGCTCGTCGAAATGGAGAGAATGTCGCGTTAATTCCCGAATCAGATTTGATTAGTTTGGTAGAGACAGTTTATCTCTTTCGTTCTCCAACCAATGCACGTCGTCTTCTAGAGGCAATAGAAGAATCAGAAACAGGAAAAATTAAGCCTCAAAGTTTGTCAGAACTAGAACAGGAGTTGGGCATTGGGCAAAAAGAAGAACAAAAAGACTGAAACTAATGAAGTCAAAATAGTAGTAGTCAATCGCAGTCCTGGTTTTAGCTCTAAATTTAAAGAAGATTTGGCTTGGTGGTTCAAACAAGATGCAAAAACGGGAGGAAAAATTCTCGATCTAGTAACAGCAGTAATGTCCGACCCTTTTCAGGGAATAGGAAAGCCAGAACCTCTCAAATATCTTGATGCAGACATATGGTCGAGACGAATTAGCTTAGAGCATCGATTGGTTTATCGAGTCGGACAAACTCAAATTGATTTTTTGGCTTGTCGGTATCATTATAAGTAAGTAATATAGCAATACGCATTTAGATTAGGACATAAAATCTGAGTTCAAAGGCATTCTTGCAAGAGGCATTCTTGTAATAGAAAATGCCCTAATATTTTCTCGTAGTGCTATATTATTCACTAGTAAAGCGATCGCATTATTGGATCGATTGCCGATCGAAAAGCTATAGCTGCACCAGCACTCATATCCCTAGGCGCACTAGCACGATTGCGCAGATATGCTAGAGCGATCGCCCCAATTGCTGCTACTTTAGCATCAGTGCCACCTTTTCCACCTACTCTACCACCAACTAAAGGTTGTTTGTTACCAACAATGAGATACTCTGCTAAAAATCGCAAATATAAATCGATCGCCTCTTTAGCAAAATCTCGATCGCTTTGGCTTAGGATAACATCAAGTCCTGAATTTTTAACAATATCCTCAATTATTGCTTGATGATTATCACTTAGTTTAGCTGCTGCTTCCATTTCATAAGGATTGGTTGACAGATTTTCATACATAATATCTACTAAGCTAAATTCTCCCATAAAATAATCCCCTGGATATTTAGCTAAAAATTGTTCGATACCCTCTAATTTTGCTTCAAATTCTGTTTGCAAAGATAGTAATTCTTCTTCTGAAGTATCGCTAGAATTATTGTCTCTACTACCCCAGATAAATCGATAACCAATTTGAATTAAACCAGGACTTTCACAATCAGCGATCGCGCAAGTTGCAGCTTGATTTAGAGTAGCATCGGCAGGAAGAAGAGAAGGAGAAAACTTATCTTCTAACGCCAAAAGGATATCTTTCGACTCATAAATTAATTCTCCTTTAATTTTGGCAGCAGGAACGAGTCCAGTGGGAACTAGATCCAAATACCATTGAGGTTTAGAACGCAGATCGATAAATTCTACTTGATAGGGAATCTCTTTTTCTTCGAGAGCAAATATAACTCGCTCGCAATAGGGACACCAACTGTTAGTGTCTTTGTAGAGTAAGACGGGAACTTCTTCCTCGCGATCGATTTTGTTGAGACTATGGGGAATTGGTGCAGTGGCAGGAGATTGACCCGATCGACGTATCCATTTGGCGTTTGTATTAGCTTTGGCTATCTCTAAAAGATGTTCCCAACTGGCTGTTGTTTCTTGAGTCAGCATATTATGATTCTTCTCGAATTTATAATACTTTAAATTATAAGGATTTTGACTTAGCTGGCTCAAAAATTTCTAGCTGGATGCCGTCTGGGTCTTTGAAGTAGGCGAACGTTGCTCCCACGATATCAGGGGCCCCATCTTCCTCGGTAAAAGTATAAGGTGGAGCATTAAATTCTACTCCCTGTGCCTTCAATTGCTCGTACACAGCCTGAATATTAGGAACTTCAAAGGCAATGTGAATAGAGCCGATATCGTTATTCAGGCGATCGAAATCTTTTCCCCTAGGATTTTCATACTCAATCAGTTCGAGGATGGTATTATCAACCTTCAGCATACCGAAGCGCAGACTAGCATTAGCTACTTTCGTTCCTTTGGATAATCCTTCTCCATACATGGGATGATCTGCAAATAAAACTGTTCCACCTGTCAAATCACGATAAAATTTTAAAGAGCGGTCTAAATTTCGCACTGGAATCCCAATATGGTTAACGCTTGTCAGTTTTATGCTATTAGCAAACGATAAACTATCAGCTAGCATCGGTTGAGATGACAGTAGCATCATAGATAGCAGAGTCGTACATAGGAAAAGCAACAAATATACAAGAGACTTGAAAGCTTTCATAGTAATGATTACGAGGATTAATTCTGATAGCTTCACTATAAAGTTATAGTTTCTTTGTTGTCTAACACCTCTTAGATAACCAATTGACACCTAAAAAGTTCACATGGAATTTGGTTTATTGGTCGAGCCGATCCTCAGAGAACCTTTTGTAGTTGTGTTATCGGACAATCATCCTCTAGCCACATCAACTGAAGTTACTCTCCAAGACTTAGCTCAAGATTCTTTTATCCTTGTTCCCCCTAGCTCAGAACCTGGGTACTACGAGCGATGTATTAGCCTATTCGAGCGTGCTAATTTTACCCCCACCGTCTCTCAAGAGGCAAGTCACAAGCTCACGATTCTAAGTCTTGTTGCAGCAGGAATTGGTGTATCTTTGGCTACGGTTTCTATCCGCAATATAGCCTGGCAAGGAGTTGTTTATTTACCTTTAAAGCCATCTATACTCGAAGTAGAGCTAGCAGTACTCAGACAACCAGATTATTCATCACCAGTTTTACAAGTCTTTCTAGAAGTTATTAGAGAAAACTTTAATTAGAAAAAACGATCGCTGCTAAGAAAAAATAAATTATATCGAGCTACTAATTTTACCGATCTATAGCACTACGCATTTTGGTTAAGACATTCAGAAACATTCTAAGTGACTACTCACTACTTACTACTCACTAGCCATTCGCAATTTACATAAAGGCTACAGTTAACTGGGGCCGACTATTGTGCCAAAAGTATTTTTTCGCATCAATCCTATTGTTTCGACTCAGAAAAACAATTATGAACAAGTTTTTAGCGATCTCGAAGAGATCCGCTACGCGGTGCGCGACTTTCGCCCATAGGTCTATTCAACTAGGAGTACGCGACCGTACTCAAGGAACACAGGAGCGACGCAAAAAAATCTGATCTAAAGCGCGATCGCGGTTTTTAAAATTTTCTAATTCAAATAGGCGGAATATCCAAAAAATCGACATATAATAAACAGTTATCTGCTTTGACACGATTCCATGAACAAAGTTTTTCACATCATTTCAAAACCAGAGGCTGATAAAGCAAAAGCTCAAGGTTTCTATCAGCCACCTAGCCTAGTTAAAGAGGGATTTATCCATTGTTCTTATCCTCTGCAAGTTTGTCGAGTAGCTAATTTTCTGTACAAAGGACAAACCGACCTTATGTTACTCGAAATAGACAAGACTCATACAAAATGCGAAGTAATAGACGAAGACTTATACGAAACTGGTGAGTTGTTTCCCCATATTTACGGTCAATTACCATGGAGTGCAGTGGTTGCCATACACGAATTTCCCTGTGACGATAACGGAATGTTTGAACTACCTACTACAGTCAGCATATAACTATTTTTTCCCTTGATTAACTCCCTTTGATTCCTTGGAATATTGCTGGATTTGTTCCAGCAACTATTTTGATGACAGATTCAGGATTTATTCCTTTTGCTTTTTATTGATACTTTGTTCCTCTCTTTTATTATATTGAGATGAAGCTTTTGGCTCGATCGCTCCGCAGATGAAAAAAGAGGATTTGATACTTAGGTCAGTTTTATACTTTTATTGGGGATAGTGGTGTTCGTTTTGTCTGTGCTTGGGATACGACTAAATCTAGAATAGATGAATTAGTCAGCGACATCAAAGATGCGATCGCCAATTAGTGCGGTTATTACAGAATAAACGATCGATAAATTTATGCTACATAATCTCGATCGAGAACTCAAACCAAATAAGTTTTCATCGAAACTCCCGCCAACCGTTGAAAATGTACGTCAGTCTTGTAAAGCTTTATCAACGATTTAGCACTCGAAATGCGGGTAATTTCAACTTTCGGGATATAAATAGCTTTACTGTAGTTTGTGATAATGTATTACCTTGTATTCTCAGTGCTTTAGGAGTACTTATTATCCCTAAAGAATTGCTACAGAGGCTCGACTCTAGACAACCACTACCAGCAGGATATGAAGAGGCAGAACTACGGGCAACAGCAATTACGGCAGTAGAAATTATGATAGAAGAAGGTAAAGGAGCTTTTTGGGCTAAAGAAATTGGCGATTTTTTATGGACACTTGGTAAAGAAACAAGCTATCGCAGTATAGAAAGACACGCTACCCCTGACACTTGCTTTTACTAAAGTATTCTGAATTTGTAGCAATGAGATCAAAGCGATCGGCGAAGCTGGCACTGCGCGATCAGCTTCGCTGCCACCGAAGGTGATCGCGCTGCCTACGAGCGAACGAGTATAAGCAAAGGTAAAAATAGAATTAGGTTAAAATGGGCAGAAAGTATGTCTGTTGTTTCTGATAGTTGTCATCTCTACTCATATTGAATCCGATTGAATAGCCACCAATAAAAACTACGTTAGTCCTCCTTGTCTTTCCCCAACCAGGAATTATGGCTATTTAACAGGATCTGATATCACTACTCACCTCCGAAGCGAGATTTGAGCCTAGCAACTTGCTCATCATCTAGTTTTTGAAACAACGGTGCTGGAACATCAAAAGGACGATCGGGTTTCAAAATTGAGAAATCTACCGCTGAGTTAAAAGAACTAGTTCTTTCCGATTCAGACAAGCCAAGCGCATCAAAGATTTGTAGAGCAGTTAAAGGAATAAAGGGATACGAGGCGATCGCGTAGATCCGAATTAGATTTATCGAGGTACGAATTACCATCCCTGCTTGTTCGGGATTTTCTTTAAACAGTTTCCAGGGAGCTTGTTCATCTATGTATTGATTGCCGATTGTCCACAAGGCGCATAGAGCATTAGTCGCTTTGCGAAACTCTAGATTATGTAAACACTGACAAATTGTATCCATCAATTTTTTGCATTGAGCCTCTAAGCGTTGTTCGGCTTCTCCTGGTACTCCTCCCATGGGAATCCTGCTGTCAAAACGAGAGGCAGCAAATTTAAGAATACGATTGATTAGGTTTCCCAATTTGTCTGCTAGATCTTTATTGATTTTGGTTTGTAATTGTTCCCAAGTAAAGCTGGAATCAGAAGATTCAGGAGATATTGCCAACAGTGTGTAACGCCAACAGTCCGAGGGTAAAATATCTAGAGCTTGGTCCAGAAATACTCCCCGTTTGGCACTAGTAGAAAATTTCCCACCATAATAGTTGAGCCAATTAAAGCCTTTGATTTGGTCTGCCAATTTCCAAGGCTTTCCTGTTCCTAAAGTCATAGCAGGAAACATAATTGTATGAAATGGCAAATTATCCTTTGCCATAAACTGCACGTATTGAACATCCTCTGATTCCTGCCACCAGTCTAACCAGTTTCGTTCTTCTGCTCGATCGCTCCAAGCTTTGGTCATGGCGAGATAGCCAATAGGAGCATCAAACCAAACATAAAAAACTTTACCCTCAAAGCCAGTTCGAGGAACAGGAATTCCCCAATTGAGATCGCGAGTAATGCAGCGTTTTTGAAGTCCTTCATTTAGCCATTTCTTGGCGATCGATCTAGTTAAGGAACTCCAATCAGGATGTTCTTCAACCCAACTTTCCACCTTACTGCTTAAAAGATTGAGTTCTAAAAACAAGTGCTTACTTTGTCGAACTTCCAAGTTAGTACTCCCAGAAATAGTAGAACGAGGCTGAATTAAATCAGTTGGATTCAGCACCGATGTACAATTTTCACATTGATCTCCTCTAGCAGATTGATAGCCACAGTTCGGACAAGTGCCGATAACATAGCGATCGGGTAAAAAGCGTTCATCTTCCAAAGAGTACATCTGGCTAATTTCCTGCTCTTTAATAAACCCATTTTCATCAAGGCATTGATAAAAATGTTGGGTCAACTCATGGTTTTCTTGAGAGGATGTACGTCCGAAATAATCAAAGGATAATCCAAAGCGTTTGTATACTTCTGCCTGACGCTCGTACTGTCGTTGACAATAATCTGTTACGTTTAAACCCTCCTCCAGTGCAGCTAATTCGGCAGGAGTTCCATGCTCATCTGTACCGCAAATAAATAATACTGTTTCTCCCTCTTGTCGTAAAAATCGAGCATATACATCCGCAGGTAACATAGAACCAACCAGGTTGCCAAGATGCTTGATTCCATTGATATAAGGTAATGCACTGGTAATTAGATATCTCATTATTAAATAATATGCCGATCGAACTTTTCAATTTGTCAACTATCTAAACTTAGGCAGCATGATAACCACCATCAACATATAAAATTTCACCTGTCATGTAGGAAGATGCGTCACTAGCTAAAAACAAGTATGCTCCCAAAAATTCTTCTACTGCTCCTCGTCTTCCCATTGGAGTAAAAGTTATTACACGCTTTTGATAAGGATCGTTTTCATCAAATTCAACATTTGCCATGATATTGTCGATATAACCAGGAGCAACAGCATTCACTCGAACACCGCGCTGCGCCCATTCTACCCCCATAGTACGAACTAGTTGGTTAATGCCACCTTTTGAGGCAGCGTAGGGAGCAAGACCTGGAATTCCTATATTTCCTGCGATCGAAGAAGTCATGATAATACTGCCTCTTCCCACTTTGAGCATATGCTGGGCTGCAAATTGAGCGCAAAAGTAGTAACCTCGCAAGTTAATATCCAGAATTTTATTCCACTCATTTTCTTCATATTGCTCTGCTGGTTTAATGATGTCAGTTCCCGCATTACAGATCGTGACATCTAGTTTTCCGTGTATTTTAAGAGCAGTTGCTACAAAACGTTTACAGTCAGCTTGATTCTGTACGTCTAGTACTACTGACTCAGTAGATAAACCCTGGTTATCAAATTCTTGTTTGGTGTTTGCCAGTTCTTCCCTATCCCAAGATGAAATAAGAACTTTCGCGCCTCTTTCTGCAAATCCCTTAGCTAGTGCTTTACCCAATCCTCGGCTAGAACCACTGATACAAACAACTTTATTCTCGACGCTAAATAAGTCTTTTACCATGATTTATTTGAGTAATTTTTTGATTAACTAAAAGCTTTATGCTCCCTCGATCTTGAGTTTAAAAAAGCTAATAGCTAATAGCTAATAGCTTACAGCTAGCAGCGAAAGCTGCTTAAAAAGTTACAATCCCAAATCTACGGCGACACGATGTCCACAAGCAAAACCAGAAAAAGCCACCGCGTTTAATCCTTGCCCTGGAAAAGTACTATCCCCTACACAATAGAGTCCAGGAATAGCTGTACGATTAAAAGGCATTCCCAGTAAACCAGCTAACTTACGTTGCGGAATAGGGCCATATGTACCATCATCTCTACCTAAGAAACGGCGATGAGTGCGGGGTGTTCCTACTTCTTGATAATCTAATCCCTCTGATAAGTTGGGAAAAATAGTTTCTAGACGATGAATTAGTTTTTCTGCTGCTGCTTCTTTTTTCTCCTCATATTCTTGGGGAGATAATCCCTGCCAGTCTTCAATCCAACTAGGAGTAAAAGTATGAATAATATGATGTCCTTCTGGAGCTAAACTAGGATCGAGGAGAGTAGGAATAGAAACAAAAATAGTCCCTTCTGGTTCTTCGGCAGTTTCCCAATTTTCTGCCAAAATATGATGACATTCCGTGCCAAAAGGTAGTACATCAGCTTTAACGCCTAAATGCAAACTCAGGAAACTAGGAGACTTTTTGTAGCGTTTTTGCCATCTTTTTTCCGCAGCAGGCATTTGTTCTGGTGGTAACAGTTTTTCAAAGGTATCCCAACGAGTAGCATTAGAAATTATCCGTTTGGCATAATATTCTTTACCATTAGCTAGTTTGACTCCTACTGCTTTTCCCTTCTCCAGCAAAATTTGGGTAACTCTAGCTTTGTATTGAATTTCTCCGCCAGCTTTTTCTAAACCATCTACAAGTTTTTGGGCGATTTGTCCTACTCCCCCTTTAGGATAGTTAATTCCCCCGTAATGTCTGTCAGAAAATACCATTCCCGCATTAATCATTGGGGTATAGGAAGCGGGCATAACCGACCAACAATAACACTCCATATCTATGAATTTTAGCAATTGGCGATCGCTGATATAACGACGGGCAATATCTCCTGCATTTTGGGGTAAATATTTTACTAAACCCAGACAAGCAAAGGGATGTTGGAAGAATACCCGCATTAGATAACCAAGTTCTTCTAAAGAAAGTAACTCCATCGCATTCAGGCAATTGAACACCTTCCAACACTCATCATAAAAACGGCGAATTCCCTTTTCTTCGTGAGGGAAACAAGCGATCAATTCTTGTAAAAACTTTTCGTAATCTCGATGTACTTTTAATTCCAGTCCGTTAGGCAAATGATAGTGAATTTGTACTGGATCGGGGATAGTTTCGATACTGACATTAACTGCTTCTAAAGCGCGAGTAAGTAAATTAGTTGTACCTTGCTTACCAAAACCAAAAATCATCGATGCACCAACATCAAAACGATATCCTTCTCGTTCAAAATAACCAGCACTACCACCAGGAATAATATAACGTTCTAAAACTAATACGTTTGCACCTTTGGCTGCTAACTGGGTAGCCGTAACTAACCCACCAATACCAGAACCAATAACGATCGCATCATAATTATTATCTTGGGATTTTTGTTGAGATTGAGAAACTGACAGGGACTGCATTATTAGCTTTAGATTAAAAAAAATTTATGTTCTTCTAAATTTTTAGTTTATCTCTTTATGCAAAGGCAAAACACGGTATTATACGCTTTTTGCATAATTATGAATCGATATGTCTTTTGTCACTGGTTTTTTGTCATTTGTCTCTATGACGGAATTTTATAAACTAGATAATCTAAAATTTTTCCAGTGGGAGTTTTTACCTGCGACTGTTCGATAATCTGACCGCCTAGAGATTCGGGGATTTTACGACTGGCTGTATTTCTACTATCTACTGGATAAATAAAGTAGTCGAGGTCGATATTATTTTTAGACCATTTAACTAATGTGTGAACCGCTTCTCGACCATAACCTTTTCCATGAGCATTTTTCTTGAGCCAAATTCCTATTTCTGGTGTTATAGCTTGATTTTCCCCATGAAGACCGCAATTTCCTAGGAATTCTCCTGTTACTTTCGATAAAATTACAAACTGCAAGTTATAACCTGCTTCTATACCATTCCTACTTTCGACAATAAATTTGCGTGTTTCCTCTATATTCTCAGCAGGAGATGGAAACATATAGGTTGTAATTTCCTCGGTAAATTCTTGAAATATATCTCGTTCAAATTGATCGGATATAGTTACTAATCGTATTCGATCGCCTTCGAGTATTATAGATAGCAAATTTGGTTGAGGTTTAACAAACTTGAATAGGTTCATTAAATTTAGGCAATAGTTCCAATCTTAATCTATCGTTATCTCAGGCTTTTCGGCTAACAGAATGCTACTTTAATCGCTTCTTATTAATATAATGTTAGGAGATAGTTGTACGGTTAAAAGAACAGGTTTTGTGTCATGAAAGTAATAACTTTTACTGAAGCCAGAAATAAGTTAAAAACCATTATTTCTCGATCCGAGCGCACTCCTCAGAATCTTTTCTACTAGATCGATAATAAAAATATCTATGTCAAACAGAAAAAGAGCGATCGAGGTACTATTAGCTAGTAGTACAATTTTGGCTACATCGGTTGCAGTGCAAGCAGCGACTATTAGAGTAACGGGAGAAAGCTTAACACCCAAATGAAAAATTTTTTGATAGTTGTACTGAATAACAATGAAATCTACTAGAACTTATTGGAATCCTCTCGACCCAAAAAATGAGACAGACTGGGAAGTAATAGAAGGATCTAACGGTAATTTAACTCAATTAACCATAGCTGAAGATCCAGACTCAGGAGACTATACCAGATTAACTAAGATAAAAAACGGTTACTCGACTAAAACTTTTGGCGCAAAAAGCCATAATTATCCTGAAGAAATATTTGTAGTTTCGGGACGTTTGTATGATGAAGCATTTGCTCTCTGGCTAGAACCAGGATACTATGCCAGTAGACCCCCAGGAGAAGTTCACGGGCCTTTTGTTGCAGATGGGGATGTAGTCATTTTGGAAATTTCTTATCCTAGTCAAGCGATGAACGATGGGTAGTACTAAAGTTTTCTCCCTTACCAAAGATATTTCGCTAGAACCGATCGGATATTATTACTAACTATATTTGTGGATAACAAATTGTCGATCGCTTTTAGCTGTCTTAGAAAGTTATCTACTCTAGTTTCATGGCAGAGTTTGATATCTAGGGTTCTGGCTCTTTGGTAAGCGATCGCGACAATAAACTACAATAAACACCAAGAGTCAAAAGTTTGGTAAGAATTTATGCAAGTTTTATCACCTTATGGCAAAGATGTTCTTGCTGAGCTTAAAAATATTTACGGCTTTGATTCGCTAGAGTCGGCAAAAGAGTTTGTGATTTGTCATCTTCAGCAGCAGTATCAGTTTCGAGCAATCGAAGTTGAGAGACTACACGTTGCTTATGGGTTGGTCGCGAAGATTAAAGCTGACAGCGAGGTTTATCATCTCAAATTTGCCTCTCGCAGTATGCACGACAACCCAGACCAACTATTTCCCTGGCTGGATTATGCAAGAAAGCAAGGAGTCTTAGTACCTCAAGTTATTTCTAGCATTGATGGCAGTTGGTATTTGTCCCCACTAGAGAACATAGATTCAGACTATGACATTGTTTATTTGATGCGCGATGTTCCAGGAAAACCAATGGAACAAGCAAATGAACTATTATTGCGACAGTACGCTGAGGCAATGGCTCAATTTCATCGTGTTGGCTTTGACTATCCCCATCCAGTATTAGGGGGTGATGAAACTTGGAGAAGCAATTGGGAAGATCGCCATGAGTTAGGGAGTATATTGAAAGAGAATCCATCGATCTCACAAGCTCTTCTCTCAGAAGCAATACAGCTAATTGAGAAGACAGAAGTATCTACCCTACCACAAACCATCCGTCACGGAGATTTTCGGTTTTGTCATGTTTTCTTTAAAGATAATGTTTTAAGTGGTCTTGTCGATGTGGATGAGTCAAGCCAGGGAGAACGTTTACTCGATTTGTGTTACGGGTTAGCTAGTGGCTCTTCACCCGCAGGAGGGAGTCTTTTAAACTTCGAGCAACTCCGAAGTACCCTAGCAATGTACGATCGATACTTGCCATTGAGTGAAACTGAGCGATCGATTCTCAAGGGAGTCTTTGCTTGGGCTTTTCTTGAGACACTCGGCGATTTATCTGAATTCAAAGCTCCTCAGAAAAACATCGATCTGACACAAGCTCTTTTGCATACCGTACTTGAAGCTTCAGCAGAAGAGTTGTTAAGTGACGTGTAGTTGGCGCAGTATAACAAATCGATCGAGCAGACAGTTGAGGACTGAGAAACTAAAATCTATTGCTCATAATCTTTGTAGATGGCAAATTATCGATCGCTTTTACTATCGATCTGAGCTATAATCCGATCTGCTTCTCACAAAGAAGTTAAAATAACCCAAGTAACGAGTGTAACTATCTTCACTTGTCGATCGAACTCTTTTTGTTATTTGTAACTATGGCAGGAACTCAATCCCCCAATAATCAACCTAATAAATCTACTCTAGAAGAAATTCGTGCAGCCAGAATTAAGAAAGTAAAACAGATCGCAGACTTGGGATTGAATCCATATGCCTATAAGTGGGAAGTAACTCATCATGCTAGTGAATTACAAGAAAAGTATGTAGACCTACCTAGTGGAGAAGAAGTAGATGTAGAAGTATCTGTTGCTGGTAGAATAGGTCCCCGTCGTGTTTTTGGTAAGTTGGCTTTTTTTGAATTACAAGACGAAAGTGGCAAAATTCAACTGTATTTAGACAAAAAGAAAATTAATAGCCAAATGTCCGATCTTGTCGGTGCATTCAATCACCTCAAAAAGCTATCAGATACAGGGGATATTTTGGGCGTAAAAGGTTCGATCAAAAGAACGGAAAAAGGCGAACTTTCTATCTATGTTAGTGAATTCGCTATTTTGACCAAATCTTTATTACCTTTACCCGATAAATGGCACGGTTTAACCGATACCGAAAAACGCTATCGTCAGCGTTATGTAGACTTAATTGTCAATCCTCAAGTCAGACAGACTTTTCGTATCCGCGCTAAGATTACTGCTGCTATTCGTCGTTATTTAGAATCTAGAGATTTTCTGGAAATAGAAACCCCCGTTTTACAAAGTGAAGCTGGTGGCGCAGAAGCACGTCCATTTATTACCTATCACAATACTTTGGAGATGGATTTATATCTGCGTATCGCCACAGAATTGCATCTCAAAAGATTAATTGTCGGGGGGTTTGAAAAAGTATTTGAATTAGGCAGGATTTTCCGCAATGAAGGAGTTTCCACTCGCCATAATCCTGAATTTACTTCGATCGAAGTTTACCAAGCATACGGGGACTATCACGATATGATGGTCTTGACGGAAAATTTAACTAGTAGCGTTACGCAAGAAGTTTTAGGCACAGCCAAACTTACTTATCAACAAGAAGAAGTAGATCTTAATCCGCCTTTCCGCAGAGTAACCATGCACGAGTTAGTACAAGACGCGACAGGGTTAGATTTTAATTCTTTTAGTGACTTTGCAACAGCAGCAAAAGCAGCCAAAGATGCAGGAATAGAAGTACCCAATGACTGTCAAACTATTGGTAAACTACTCAATGAAGCTTTTGAGCAAAAAGTAGAAGAAACTTTAATTCAACCTACTTTTGTTATTGACTATCCCATCGAAATTTCTCCTTTAGCTAAACCCCATCGCAGTAAACCAGGATTGGTAGAAAGGTTTGAATTGTTTATAGTAGGTAGAGAAACTGCCAATGGTTTTTCCGAGTTAACCGATCCTCTAGATCAAAGACAAAGGCTAGAAGCACAAGCAGCCAAAAAAGCTGCGGGAGACTTAGAAGCAAATGATGTAGATGAAGACTTCCTCGCTGCCCTAGAATATGGTATGCCTCCTACTGTTGGTATGGGCATGGGGATCGATCGATTGGTGATGCTATTAACCGATTCTCCTAGTATCCGCGATGTTATTGCCTTTCCCCTACTCAAAAGTCAAAGCCAAGCAATTAAATCTTTTGACTACGATGCAAACAACAAAATTCTGAAAATTGAATTTAAACATGGTGGTATTTACAAGTATTTAGATGTACCCGAATCTGTTTATCAAGGATTAAAAGAATCTCCTTCTGTCGGGCAATATTTTAACAGTCAGATTAAAGAAAAATTTGGCTGCGATCGAGAAGTGTAATTAATAGGCTTTTTGATTTAATTTTAAATATTAGTACGATTGCTTTTTCGATCTCAAAACTTTTCATGGGCAATTGCTTGTCAACCTATGGCAAAATCAAAGTGAAATAAAAGTACAAATCAAAGCCTATTGAGCAAATAAAATGAGTAGAGTAATTAACTTTCAAACTATTTCTTGGTTTTGGGATTTATATAATAGAAAACTTCTTGAACTCGATCCACCTTATCAAAGACGTAGTGTTTGGAATCAGGATTATAAAGATTATTTTATTGATACCGTACTGAATGAATATCCTGCCCCTGCAATATTTATATATCAAGAAATAACTCCTTCAGGAGTTTCTAAAGTTAGTATAGTTGATGGAAAACAAAGATTATCTACTTTGTTTGAATTTGCTAATAATGAATTTCCTGTTTACGATCGAGCTACAATTCAAAGATTGCGTGGTAAATATTTTAAGGATTTAGATATTAAAGATAAGCAAAATTTTTGGAAATATCAATTTGCAATTGAATACCTACCATCATCTGACGAGCAAGTTATAGGTAATATATTCGATCGTATTAATCGTAATGTTATCAAGCTAACGCCCCAAGAGCTTCGCCATGCCAAGTTTAGTGGTGATTTTATTACTACTGCGGAAGATTTGAGTACTTGGATGTTTAATTATTTAGGAGAAAAAAGTAAAAATTTTCCTAATCTCAATGCAACTTCTAAAAAACAAATGAAAGATGTTGAAATGGTAGCACAATTACTATTGTTTTTAGAAGAAGGAGCAAAATCTTACAGTCCAGATCATCTTGATAAAGCATTTACTGAGAGAGATAGCGAGTGGGAGAACAAAGATGAAATAGAAAATGAGTTTCGGAATACAATTGAGGAAATTGGTAAAATTTTAGATATTTCAACAGATATTAATTTATCCAAAACCAGACTAAAAAATCAAGCAGATTTTTATTCTCTATTTGGTGCTATTGCCGAATTAAATCGTGAAAAAAAATTAATTATAGATCGAGCAACTGGCTTAAAAATAAATGATTTTTTAGAAGTTGTACAAGATAAAAAATTACAGGATAAGTCTATAGATGACTTAAGTGATTATCCTGAAATAAAAATAAAATATTATTTGGCAAGTGAAATCAATAAATTATTTGATAAAAAAAAATTCCTGATGAATTAAAACCTAAAGATATGAGTCGTTTTTGTGATAATTTATATCGTCTTTTGATTCAGAAAATTCCAGAAAAAGAGATAAAAAAGGCTATTAAACAGATAATTCAGAAAATTCAATCAACGAAAACTAGTCAGATTCCTCTGAGTATTTCACTATTTCAGGATTTTGCTGCTATTTTAATTTCTGACCAAATTATTGAAATCTCTACGACAAAATATTACTGGCATATAACTCAAGAAGTCATAACTCTTTATCCTTCTTTAGAAAAGATTAGTTCTACTTTTGAATATGAGTAATATTTTTAATGTGTTTTTATTGCAATTCAAGTCGTAATATTAGAGAGAAATTTGGATGCGATCGAGAAGTCTAAATAGAAATATTTTACTTTTGTCAACCCTATATTTATCTAAGAGGTGTTAAGATAAAAAACTTAAATTAATCATGAACCAAATCAAAACTAAACTAGATCTAATCGACTATATCAACCAGGGAAATAACCCAAAATATCTTTTTTTTTGGGGAAATCAACCTAATAAAGATGGTTCGATTGGTAAAAGCATTTTTAGCCAATGGTATGAAGCATCATTTCAGATAGACAGTGTTCGATATCCCACTGCCGAACATTACATGATGGCGGAGAAAGCAAGGTTGTTTAAAGATGATGATGTTTTAGCGAAAATTTTGACGGCTTCTCATCCAGGAGAGGCCAAAAAACTTGGTAGACAGGTAAAAGGATTTAGCCAGGAAACTTGGTTAAAATATAGAATTCCTATTGTCGTAAGGGGTAATCTAGCTAAATTTTCTCAAAATGAAGCTTTAAAGGAATTTTTGTTGAATACGAAAGAACGTATTTTAGTAGAAGCTAGTCCCCGCGATCGCATTTGGGGAATTGGTTTAGAGCAAAATAATCCCGATGCAGAAAATCCTTATCAATGGCGAGGATTAAATTTATTAGGTTTTGCCCTCATGGAAGTAAGAAATATTTTCCAGGTGTAAATTTTTCGTTGATGGCAGAGTTCTTTGTTGATAAGGGATACTAAGAGCCGAGAATCAATCAAAGCCACAATTTATTCCTGTTGAGGTTTTTAGACTGATCGTAGTAATAAGTGCTCGACGCAGTCGAGTACCTGCTCAACATACCATCAACGAAAAATTTACAGAAGGAATATTTTAACTACTTAACTGTGCGAGCGAGAAATTTAATTAATAAGCTTTTTAACTCGATCGAAACTAAAAAGCGATCGCTTTTTCCCATTTTACCCTCAGGACGCGATCGCCTCTTTTAATATTCGATAAGTCACCGCCCATACGCGGTAAAAATTTAATTATTATCAAATGAAGAGCTTTCAAAATTGCCATTGCCTGAAAAAGCACTTGGTTGAGAATTAAATCCTGTATTTATATTTGTTTGATTGTTGTTGTATATTGGAGGCTGCAACTGATAATTACTAGGAGTAAGCTGATATACTCTTTGGGTTTGTTGTCCATTACCTAAGTTATTAGTCGGGAATCTACTTCGCACTACATTTACATTTGGATTGACGGTTGCACCAGGATTCATCTCCACATTAGCTGATGATGGATAGAGTGGTTGTCCATAAGTTGGTGTAGTGTTTGTAGTTGGTAGACTTATATTATTAGTATAAGGAAGAACAGAAGGCGTAACAAAAGTATTAGTGACTCCAGGATTTACTTGAGGATTTACTTCGGTTGTTGTCGTAGGAACATCAGAGTTATTAGAAGTTACGGTATTAGGAGTAACAGAAGTGGGATTGAGAGGAGATACAGGATTAACCGAGTTTGATGATGGAGTGGTTACCGTAGCCGTGCTACCTAGTCGATTGGGATTAGATAAGTAAAGTCTACCAATAGGATTGGGAATCAATTCTGGGTCAGAAGTGTTTGAGGACTGTACTGGGGGGGCAGGAGGAAGATTAGGATTAGAGACGTTAGCTTTGGGTAACTGAAAAATACCTCTGGTTGGACTTTCCACCAGATTATCTGCCTTATTGTTATTGGAAAACAGCGGATCGGGCGATCGACTTAATTTAGATTTTTGTTGTTCTTGAAAACGTTTATAAGTTGTATTTTTATCGCTTATTGGCAAAGAATTACGAGATTTTTCTTTTTTTAGACTTTTAGAAATAGGTAAAGTTTGATTTTGTTCTAATTCTTTTAAAAGTAAATCTAAATTATCTAATTCTGCCCCAATAGCCAAATCTTCTGCCGATATTTGTCCTTCGTTGGTCAGATTTGATAGTCTGCTAGTAGAATCATTAGTGGTCGTTGATATTTCTGACAAACTTCCACTAATCCAGTCGGGATGTAGCCAATATTCATATAAAGCTAATCCAATCAAAGAAACCAGACCGATCGAACCCCAAAACAGAGGTCTTTTGAATGGTTTTAGGCGCGCTCCAAGATAACGCATTGATGCAGGAGTATTTTTAAAATTATCCATACCAGTAACGAAGATAAGAACTAACTACTAATAAAGCTATCTATTCTATAAGTTAAAAAATTTTAGCTTATTACTATCTTATCTTTTATCTATTCTTGGTTAAGAACAAGAAAAATTAACGATTAGAAGCAAATAATAACAATCCCGCAGCACTCAAACCCAACATATTAGGCAGCCAAGCAGCTAAAAAGGGTGATAATGCACCCCAAATACCTAACGAGCTACAAATAAAACTGAGTAAATAATAAACAAAAATCAAGCCGATACAGATCCCAAAACTAGTAGCTTTACCTGTATTTTGGGGTTTAATACCTATTGCTGCTCCAATTAACCCAAAAACAAGACAGACAAAAGGAAAAGCTATTTTTTCTTGAATTCGGACTCTGAGTTTACGAATTCTTTTAGCTTTACCGCCTACTTCTAGAACTTTGAGATACTCTTTTGCCTGGAGTAAACTCATTTCGCTTTCTGTACGGTTTTGACTGGCTATATCAAGAGGAGTTCTCGGAAAAGCAATCTGTTGATGTTCAAATCGCACAATATTACGATAAGAACCATCGGGAGTAATTAGATAGATAGTTCCATTAAAAAAATCCCAAGTATTTTCGGCAATATTCCAATTGGCTGATTCAGCAGTTATAATTTGCTCTACATCTTCTTGAGAGCGATCGAGAACGGTAATCTGTTTCATCTTTTCTCCATCGAATTCCTGAGCATAGAACAAACGATTGAGTACTTCTATTTTTCTGCCGTCAGGAAGTCTAATTCTCTTTTCTTCAGGAATAAGAATATTACTTTCGCGAAAAGTAGGTCTGGCGCGTTCTAGGGCTTTTTCTAAGGTAATTGTGGCTTGATAGTTAGCAGCGGGGGCAACAAAATTGTTAATAGCAAAGGTAATTCCTACTATAACCAAACTAAAAACAAACGTAGGGATAACGAGACGATAAGTATTAACCCCAATACTCCGTAAGGCAATCAATTCGCTATCGCTAGACAAACGACTATAAGCCATCAGAGCAGCCAAAAGCATTGACATCGGAAAAGCAAGAACAATAAATTCTGGCATTTTCAACAATAAAACTTGAAGCGCAACTCCTAAAAATAGTCCAGATTCAGTAACTTTGCGAACTAATTCAAATAAAATGCCAATAGATAACCCTAGAGAAGTAAAAATTCCCATCCCAAATAGGAAGGGTAAAATTAACTCTCTAGCAATGTAGATATCCATTACAGACAAGCTTAGAAATCTATATTTACCAATTTTCATCGTAGCTACTGAATAATTCTCGCTCGCACTTAGGATAGTATCATTCCTCATAGTAACCAAAACTATTCCCAAAAATATTTCATGACCGCATCACTACCACAAAGCAGTTACTCCGAATTATTGCTATGGCTACTAAGAAGAAGAAAACGTTTTCGGATAAATGGGTTATCTATGATACCACTATTACAGCCAGGAGAAGAAGTTTTAGTTAATCTTTATGCCTATCAAGCTTCATTTCCTCAAGTAGACGATCTAGTGGTTGCCCTCCATCCCCATCATCCTGACTTACACATTATTAAAAGAGTAGTAGCTGTAGCAGAAGATGGTTCTTGTTTTCTCAAAGGGGATAATCTGGCACAAAGTGACGATAGTCGCTCTTTTGGCGCGATCTCTCTAGAACGAATTTTAGGTCGAGTTACTAGTCGTTTTGCTTAATGCAATAATTTATACTTCAGACAAACGTTAGATATAGTAAAAAAATCAAGATACTTAAATCTGTTTAAATTTTTTAGCTCAAACTGATAAAGCGATCGTCAAACCTCAAACCGAGATTTACTCTACCAAAAATACACCCACGAAGAACTTTTGATCTATAAGGGTGAGTCTTGGACATAATTGTTTAAAATTAATTCAACTTCCCCCTATGCCTCCTGGGACGAATAATCAGCTCTTAAGGCAGATTAGTTAGCGGGATTAAAACATAACAAAAATATTGCACCTTATTTCTCGGTCAGATTTTTTATAAGGACTTGTAGATGAAGACTCCTTTTTCTCCTAATCAAAACAACGATGATATCTTCTTAGATGTTCAAATAGAGCAAGAAGAAATTTTTGACCAAAAAAATAGTCGAAAGGAAGAGCCTATAACTTCAGAAAAATTAACATCCTTGGACTATGTTAATTATTCTCAAAAAGCCGACTGGGATGCTGCTAAAAAGCACTTTTCCTGGCAAGAAATTACCGAAAAAAGATTAAATATTATCCAGAATAGGCAAGAAAGTCGAGATAGCCAAAAAATAAGTTCACCTCAAGCAAAAGCAGTCAATTCTCGATTTTTTAATTTAGAAAAGATTAAAACCAGAACTATTGCCATCGCTATTACCATGGGTATGTTACCTTTGATTCTGTCTTCTGGGATAGTTTATTATTTCGGCAATCAGGCAATTAAGGAACAACAGTTCCATACCAGCGAACAAAACTACGACCTGTTAGAAGAATACTTAGATAAACAAAGAAGAATCTTGTTGCTGCTACTGGCAGGAACAGAAATAACCGCCGTTATCATAGGTTTAACTACTATCTGGTGGACTAAGAGATCGATCGATTCCGTAGCTGGAGTTGCCAGTCAAAATACTAGTTTAGCGATCGAAGCAGAAAAAAGACAGCAGAATCAAATATTAGCAGAGATCGTACTTCACCTACGCCAGTCTATAAATAGTGAAGATATCATGACCAATGCTGCCTTCGCCACGCGGAAAATCTTACAATGCGATCGAGTAATAATCTATCAGTTTGAGCCACAAGGTGCGGGAAAAACCCTAGCTGAATCCGTTAATCCTCAATATAGCGAAATTTTGTTGACTTATACTGAAGATTTAGGCTTGGAAAGTAAATATTTATCTCACTACAAACAAAAGCAGTCTAAAGTAATTAATGATATCTACCAAGACTCTCAATTAAGCTCCGAACATATCAGTCAATACGAATCTCTTGATGTTAAATCCTGTGTACACGTACCTTTAGAACAACAAGGGAAAGTCAATGGACTATTAATTGCTTATCAATGTTCTGAGTTTCGCTCTTGGCAATCAAAAGAAATTGAATTACTCAAGCTCATTGCTAACGAAATTAGCCTAGCTTTAGATGATGCTCAAATAGTCAAAGAATGTCTTAATCTGCAAATACAACTACAAGAAACTAGCTTGTGGCAAGAATACCTAAATCACTCGCTAAAATGTATTCATTCTGCTACTAAAGAAGAAGCAATCATTAAAATAGCAGTTGAAGAAACTCGCCGAGTGCTTCAATGCGATCGAGCAGTCTTTTGTCGTTTAAGTTCTCCCGAGCGTGTAACCGTGGTTACAGAATCTGTTGGAGCAGAATATGCCAAAACCACAGGCTTAGTTATCGAAAAAGCTTGTTTTGAAATTGAAGATCTTCAACCAGAAAATAATCCCGTTCGAGTGATTAATGATGTGGAAACAGCGGATCTATCCGTTGACTATCAGGCAAAATTAATCGATTTAGAGATAAAATCCCTTATTTTTGCTCCTGTTATTTATCAAAACCAAATTTATGGCTTTTTAATGGCACAGCAATGTTCTTGGCAACGTTGCTGGCAAGAATTTGAGATTAAATGGTTTAAACAAATTGCTCAACAGATGGGATACTCTCTCAATAAATCTAAAATGATGATTCATGCCAGAGATAATGTTAATCATCAACCCTCTATAACTACTACCAAACCAAAAAGCCAAGCACTTATTCCCCATCAATTACCTGTTTTTCTTGAAGAAAGCAAAGTCACTTTAGAAAAATTTTCTCAGAAAGTTCTTGCAGAAGTCGATGCCGTAACTCCAATTTTTAAACAAATACAAGTTATGACTAAGTCAGTAGAAGGCTTGACTTATAATATCAATCAAACTAAACTACAAAGTCAACAAGTTGATGGTATTCTGCGGATAGAACATAAAAATATCGATCTAACCGAAGATAAGCTACTCGATTTGCAACAAAGTCTGAGAGAAATTACGATTAAGAACTATAATTTAGAAAAATCTTGTCAACAGTTTATTCAGGCAACCGAACAAATTCATCATCTTGCTGCTTCAATTAAAAAACAGATCAATAAAACTAATAATGAGGCTAAAAGAATTGGCATAGTTTCTGAGCATTCTCTCCAAGAATTGACTCAAAATGTCCAAGATTCTACTAGTAAATTAATTACCCAAGCAGAAGCAATTCGACTTTTCTTAAGAGAAGTAAACGGAGCAACCAAGCAAATTGCGACTACTTTAGAAAATAACGAAGCTCAAGCTTTTGTCGGCATCGAAATAGTTCAGGAAACTCGTCAAAATTTAAATCAGATTACAATTCGCAATCAAGAAATTAATCAACTAATTAGCCGTATTAGCCTAGCAGCAACTGTAGGCGAACACAATTCTCAGCTAGCTCAACAATCTTTACTAGAAGTTGCCAATCTGGCTAATCAAGCAGCCAAAAAATCTCTTATGGCTGTAAGTACTATAGCAGGATTAATTAAGTTCCTCGAAAAAAATAAAACCTAGAATTACGAAATAAAACCTAAATATACCAAGATAGTGAAGTGAAAAGCAAATTTGCTCTTCTTCATTTCTCTTTTTAAAACAAATTTACTAGTAAAACCATCGATGATTTTATCATACAAAAGCTTGACAATATCTTCATAAAATAAACAGTAATAATAATTAAAATCTATAAATAAATACTCTAGTAACTTAAGGCATGATTGGTCAGCTAGTAGGCGGACGCTATTACATAATCGAGCATCTAGGCTGTGGAGGATTTTGTCAAACTTATGTAGCCCAAGATTCACAAAAGTTTGACCATAAATGTGTAGTAAAAAAACTCAAACCTCGGTGTACTTTACCAGAAACGTTGGCGATCGCTGCTCAACTATTTGAACGAGAAGCTCAGACTCAACATCGTCTAGGTAATCACGATCAGATTCCTCAACTTTTAGCCTATTTTCAAGAAGATCGAGAATTCTATTTAGTTCAGGAACTAATTGATGGTCATAATTTAGGTGAAGAACTTCCTCCTGGCAAAAAATTAAGTGAATCAGAAGTTATTTCACTGTTGCAAAATATTTTAGAGCCTTTAGCTTTCGTCCATCAGCAACAAGTTATCCATAGAGATATTAAACCCCCCAACTTAATTCGTCGTCATGAAGACAATAAAATTGTATTGATTGACTTTGGTGCAGTTCAAGAATTAGCTGCAACCGAAGTCCTTAACATCCAAGGAGCAACCAAACTCGTTACCAATATCGGTACTCCAGGATATATGCCCAGCGAGCAGACGACGGGTAAAGCTAGATTTAGTAGTGATATTTATGCTGTTGGGATCATTGGTATTCAAGCTTTGACAGGAAAAACTGCTCAGGAATTGCCAGAAGATCGAAAAACAGCCGAAATAGTTTGGCGCAATAGTATTAAGGTTAATCCCAGACTCGCTAAAGTTTTAGAGCGAATGGTACGCTACGATTTTAGAGAAAGATACTATTCTGCGGTAGAAGCACTAGAAGCATTAGAACCCCTAAGTCGCCGTAACCCAATAACCTTGGCTTTTAAACCCAAGCAAGATAGTCAAGTTCTCAATCCCCAACCAGTCAAAACTAATCCTCACTGGTTATCTGCCACTAGACAAAAAATATCTTGGCTAGTTCCTATTAGTACAATAGCTATTATCTTTGGTTTGGGTGGATGGTATCTCCACTGGCAGTTACCCATCAAAATGACAATAACCACTGTTAGAGAAAGTAAAGAAAAAGGAAACTATGCTAAATGTATCAGTCTGTCTCAAGCTTTTAGCAATAATGCTTATCTAGAAAATAGATTACAAGCTTTTCTCCGAGACTGTCGCGATCTACAGGCACAAGATCATTTGATTAATGCACAAAAACTAGCAGAACAAGAAAAATACGAGCAAGCATTGGGAGAACTTAAACGAATTTCTCCAGATACTGCCGTTTATACTCAAGCTCAAGAACTATTGGTAAAGTGGAATCGGATTAACTAAACTCTGTCTAACTTAAAATTAATTTTTTATATTCCCTGAGGATTCGAGCTTAAAATTTGTACGGGATGCTTAGGTTTCCATCCTTCTAATCTCTTAACCTGCGATCGACAAGAATAACCAGTAGCTAAATAATATTGTCTCTCTTCTGGTAATTTGGGTAAATGTTTTTTCCAACTCAGTTGATAAATATCTTGGGAAGTTTGGTAATGTTCTGCTTGATGTCCGTAAATACCAGCCATGCCACAGCATCCTACAGAAATAGGTTGTAACGATAATCCCATTGCTTGAAAAACTTGTTGCCATTGTTCCATCGAAGCGATCGCTAAGGTTTTTTCGGTACAATGTCCTAAAAGATAATAACTGTTGTGATTTTTCTTTTGAGGTAGCCGTTGTAGTTGAGTTAGTAAAAATTCTTGTAATAACCGAACTCTGGGTAATGAGTCTGAAGATTGAATAGTTTTCAGATATTCATCCCGATAAGTAAGAGTAATACTGGGTTCAATACCTACTATGGGAATATTTAAATCTCCTAATTGTTTGAAAAACTCGGCATTTTTCTGCGCGATCGAGCTAAACTCGGATCCAAAACCTAACACTTGTAATGGTTTACCACTGCTAAAAAAGGGTGGGACATAGACTTTATATCCTAACTCTGTCAGGAAATCATAGATATCCAAAACTATTGGCGATTCATAAAAACTAGTAAAAGCATCTTGAAGTAAAATAACGCTATTTGCCTTTTCTGCTTTACTTAAACTGGATAATGGTTCTAAATTAAATTCTGGCGCGCCTCTTTTTGCTAATCCTTGTCTGACGGTTGCAGTACTAACTAAAGGGGGATCGACTAAACCGAGAAATTGTTGAATACACCAGCGTATTAGTGGATTTTGCAGAGTAATATTATTTATTGAAGATATATAAGATTGCCAAGCAGCTAATTTTTCACTATTTCCTACTAAATAATCTCTGGGCGATCGCAGATAACGAGTATAGTAAAGGTCGAGAAATTTTGCCTTGAGGCTAGGAATATCAACATGAATGGGGCATTGAGTCGCACAAGCCTTACAAGCAAGACAGCCATGCATTCCTTGGTAGACTTCATGGGAATAATCGTACACACCGAAGAATTTACCCAATGTATTCCAAATTTTGACAGGCAAATCCGTAGGGGCGGTTCGCGAATCGCCCTTACTGTTGGGATTGATTGCTAATTGTCTTAACCATTCTCGCAGTAAACTAGCCCTACCCTTCGGGGAATGAATTCTATTATTCATCCCTTTATAAGAAGGACACATGACACTATCGGGATTAAAATTAAAACACATTCCATTGCCATTACAACTAAAAGCTAATTCATACTCAGATTGTGCCTTTTTATCTACTTGTCGATCGAAATGTCCTCGCAAGGGTGATTCAATAACGACAATTTCTTCTTTACTATTGTAGGGAGTGACTATCTTACCAGGGTTTAAGCGGTTATCTGGATCGAAAGCAGCTTTAATTTTACGTAAATCTCGATATAACTCTTCGCCAAAAAAGACAGGCGTATATTCACTGCGGAATCCTTTTCCATGTTCCCCCCACATGACACCGCCATATTTCCTGACTAGGGCAACTACTTTATCTGATAACTGTCGAATTAAGGTTTCATCTTCTGGTAGTTTTAAATCTAATGCAGGGCGAACGTGGACGCAACCTACATCTACATGACCGTACATGGCGTAATCTAGTTGATATTCGTTTAATAGGGCTTTAAATTCGCGAATATAACTATATAAAACCGCAGGAGGAACGGCAGTATCTTCAATAAAAGCGATCGGTTTACGGTTGCCTGGACGATTTCCCAGTAAACCAGCCCCTTTTTTGCGTAATTCCCAGAGATTTATACTTTCTCGTTCATTTTGTGCTAGATAATAGCCTGTAGCTTGTTGAGATTCTAGATTGCTAATAAGACGATCGATTTTAGCTTGTAGTTGAGAAAGATCGTCTCCCGCAAACTCAACTAAATTAATAGCATTAGCATTACCGATAAAATCTTTAACGCGGTAGTATATTTCATCTTTTTTAGCCAATGCTAATATTTTTTCATCAATAGTTTCGATTGCGCTTGGTTGTAATTCTAATAGATTTTCTGCTGCGGAGAGGGCATCGTCAAAACAACTATAGTGAATTGCTACTAGTTTTTTATAGTCGGGGATTTTAGTTAGTTTTAGTTTCGCTTCGGTAACAATTGCCAACGTGCCTTCCGAACCTGCAATAATGCGATTGAGATCGAAAGTATCTCTAGTTGCTGTATAAACTTTAGCCAAGTTATAGCCAGTCATAAACCGTGGCATCTTAGGAAAAGTCTGTTCGATTAGTTCTTGTTTAGCAGTAACAATTTCATCGACTTGACAATAAATATCTCCCAAACGCCCAGACTCTTGTTTTAATTCAGTTAAAGTATCCTTATTAATAGGACGCGATCGAGCTACTGTTCCATCGACTAAAATCCAGGTAAGTTCTAAAATATGGTCACTAGTCCGTCCATAAATCCTCGAACCTTTACCACAAGCATCTGTATTAATCATTCCTCCCAAACTCGCCCTACTGCTAGGGGCAACAGAAGGGGCAAAGAATACTCCATGAGGCTGCAAATAATTATTGAGTTGGTCTAAAATTACTCCTGGTTGTACCCTAACCCAACCCTCTTCCAGATTCATCTCTAGAATCTGTTTCATATACTTGGAGCAATCTATAATAATCCCAGGAGATAGAGATTGACCATTTGTTCCCGTCCCTCCACCTCTAGGAGAAAAGGTAATCTCTTGATAAGATTCTCGATCTGCTAAACGGAACAAATGCACTAAGTCATCGCCAGTGCGAGGAAATACGACTCCTTGAGGCAAGATTTGATAAATACTATTATCCGTAGACAAAATGAGACGATTAGCAAAATCTGTTCTTATTTCTCCTGTAAAGGGAATTTTGGCTAATTCTGCGAGAAAATTAGCGTATTTTTGGTTTAATTCTGACTGAAGATTTAGTCTAGGAATCATTATGATAATTTAAGAACAATTCACCAGTTGACTAATAAGCTGCAAGAGGTAAGTATTTTCGATCGCTTTAAATAGCTTTAAATAGTTTTATCTTAGTGTATTTGGCAATGTTCGCTCTCTTAGGACAATCTTTCATAGGAAAATTAGAGAGGCAATACAGATGAAACTTTCCGAAATCGAAGTAAGTAAGTTATCCCGTCAACAAATAACCAAAGTATTATTTGGTGAGGAGAAAGATAATGGAAGTCAAGGAGATTGTATTTTTACTTATGGTGGTAAAGGAATAGAACGAGTAGATAAAGCTGTCGAGTTGTATAAACACAGAAGAGCAAATTATATTCTTTTTGCTGGTGGACTTAAATATGGAAAATATACCTATCCAGAGGCTGCAATGATGCGAGACAATGCTTTAAAAATGGGCGTGCCAGCAGAATCGATCTTGACTGAAGAAATTTCTAATCATACTAAAGAAAATGCCATTGCCTCTCTTTTTGTCCTAGAAAATAAGTTTGGTATTCATACCATCAAAAATCTTTTGGTTGTTAGTGTTCCTTTTCACTACAGAAGGGGTTTGCTCAGTTTAAAAACCTATTATCCGCAATGGATAAACTATACTTGGTGTTCAGCAAATTATAAAGAACATCAACCAGACAATTGGTGGCAGTATCCAGAATCTTATCGATACGTAATGAAAGAAATAACTAATCTTGTCAAATTTGTTAGAGAAGGACAGTTGATGGATATTGAAATCGATATATAACCCTATTTCTCAAATTAATAATTAGTCCTCCTTCACCAAAAGCTGTAAGCTGTAAGCTACAAGCTATAAGCTTCAATTGATTGAGTCGAGCCAATAACGCTCAAGCAAGCGAGCTAGGTGACTCAAAAGATTATACTACTCGATCGATCCTGTAAGATTTATGACGAGTGTTCGAGCGCACTTTCATAATGCCAATCTACTCGATTCAGACGATAAACAAAGCAGTCATCTTTACCAAATCGTCGCTGTTCGATAAATTGGAAACCAAGACGTTCATAGAAGCGGTGGGCGCGGGTATTGCTGGCAAGGGGATCGACGAGTACTGCCGTCACAAGGGGATCGAGGAAACATCGTTTAAGGGCAAGCTGCATCATTTGTGTTCCGTAACCTTTGCCCAAATCGGTTTCTTCCCCAATCCAAATGTCAATAGCACGAAGATTAGTTTCCACATCACCCCAATAGTTACTCTCCTCAAGTGCTGGAGCGATAATCTGGATAAATCCAATGGGACGACCATCAATTTCCGCAATTAATTGTTCTCTCCAGTCTGGATTGCGATCGAGTTCTACCTCCCAAGCCCAATCATCGTTAGGATCTGAAGCAACCACGTGAGGCTGTTCATCCCAATGTTGCAATAAATTAAGATCGGCTGAGGTAGCAGGGCGTAGATTCATCACAATTATTTATTTGGATAAATCTGGTGCAAACATGGCAAATATTTCTTCTCCCTTCATGTTCTTGGTTTCATTGGCAAAAGAATAATATTCGGGTTTTTCGTCGATAAAAACTTGATGGTCAAAAACAAGACCTTCACTATTATCAAAAATTCCTACTGGTATGTAGTATTGATTGTTTTGTTTAAATTTATAAAATAGGTGGCTGCCACAGTTTTTACAAAATCCACGTTCCGCCCATTCTGAGGATTGATAAATCCCAATATTTTCTTGACCCTGGAAACTAACATTACTGCCACACTCAACAGCCAAAAAAGCTGCTCCACCCCACTTGCGACACATATTACAATGGCACGCCCCTATGTTCTTATTCGTACTCGTTGTAGAAACTTTGACTGCCCCACATAGGCAGCTACCCTTAACAACATTTAGATTAGACATTTTAACTCTAGTAATACCTGCTCGATTAATTCTACTAATCAATAAAGTAATTTCTTTAAAAGTTTGAAAATTTGTAGATAAAAATTAGCTGCCTTGAATAATCTTCGCGATTTCGTAGAAAGTGGAAGTCAAGGGAAATAACCGATCTGGGCATTTATCGATCGCATTGTTAAAATCTTGACGACTATTGTAAGTTGACTAAAATTGTGGCGTATATACTGAAAGTATCCGAATAATATGGATTTTTTATTTCTTTCTAAGCTACTACCTTTATTTGTTTATCCTTTAGGGTTAGCTTGTATCCTTTTAATCGTATCCTTGTTTTTCGGTTTCAAGCGTTCTCGATGGACACCGTTACCTATTGCTCTTGCTTTAATTATACTTTTACTAGCTAGTAATCCAAATCTTAGCGATCGCGCTTTTAAATCTCTAGAATGGCAGTATCTTCCTCCTTCAGAGATGCCTGAAGCTGATGCCATTGTTGTTTTAGGTGGTGCAACCAGAGGTATTTCTCCTCCTGGAGTTATGGTAGATATGAACGAACATGGCGATCGTCTTTTATATGCAGCTAAGTTATACAAAGAAGGATTAGCCCCCCTAATTATTCTTTCTGGAGGGCGGATCGACTGGTATGGCAATCAAGAATCTGAAGCAATAGATATGGCAGAAATTCTTCAGATTATGGGAATACCTGAATCCGCGTTAATCAAAGAGCCTAATTCTCTTAATACTTATCAAAATGCAGTATACACCAAGAAAGTTCTGGAACAAAGAGGCATCAACAAAGTAATTTTAATCACCTCAGCATTTCATATGCCCAGATCTGTTGCCATTTTTCGTCGTCAGAAAATAGATATTATTCCTGCCCCGACGGATTTCTTTATCACCGAGCATATTTTACAGAAATATGATTACAGTCCCGAATCAAAAATTATTGGTTTTTTTCCTAGTGCGGGTAGTCTCGATCGCACTACTAAAATAATTAAAGAATATATTGGTATAGTTGTATACCGTCTTCGGGGTTGGTTATAACTTTTTTACTTATTACCAAAAAAAAGATGGTAACTTGGCACAGTTTCGATCTGTGTGGGTTATTATTGACGCGCAAACTGTGGAACAAAAAAACGCTCGGTTATTATGAATTTATCTAATTCCCCGAAACGATCGATACATTATCGCGGTAATCAACTTCGTACTTCAGATTTTTACCGCCATCTTCAAGTTGAGGTAACAATTAAATTAATACTTAGTTCATTCTTAGCCTTAGGAGCAATTACTGCCCTCGTTAAGCTTGTACCATATCATTTTTCTCAGCAAGCCAAACTTCAAGAAATTACTAACCAAGTAGAAGAAACAGAAAAAAGAGTAGCTCAATTAAGAAGCGAATTAAACCGCAATTTCGATCCCCAGCAAACTCAAAATTTGATGGAAGAATATAGCCCTAGATTAGCTCCCCATCAAACTATTATTTTTTGGCTCGATCGACAGCAGAAATAAACAAGAAAATAAGTGAACTATTTATCTACTTATAAAGTGAACTTAAGAGGATCGAGTAGTTCACTTAACCAATTTTCTACTTTCTGCAAATATTTCTGAGAGCCTTCTTTGATGAGTAATATGGTCATAGCTTGTTGATAATCGGCAACGGCACAATTCCAATCTCCCCTAAGATGATAGGCTCTTCCTCGCTCTCCATAAATTCTTTCGTGTAAGTTACGATCTAAAACTAAAGCGATATCAAAGTTTTCGATCGCTAGATCGTACATACCCATTTCCCTAAAAGTTATCCCCTGATTAATCCAAGCACGGATATTACCAGGATTTAGATCTAAAGCACGATCGTAGTCAGAAATAGCGCGATCTAAGTTACCTTGGGCTGCATGACAATTAGCTCTATTGTTATAAGCACTATCGAGTTTAGGATCTATTGTTAAAGCTCTAGTCAAATCGGCAAGAGCTTCTACTAATTGATTATTCCGAAAGTGCATCAAGCCTCGATTATTATAGTCAACAGCACTATCAGGACGAATTTGGATTAATTGGTTCAAAAGAGCGATCGCTACAGCGTAATGCCCTTGTGCTGCTTTTTCTTCTACTGAAGCTCTCAAATAATGTTCTGATTTTATTGGTTCTTGATAAGGGAATAAATGCTCTGTTTGTTTCTCAGAATCACGAGTACATTGCAACAATTTCCCAGATGACTTTTTTTGTCGCTGGTTATTTTGGTCATAAAAGTTGATGTTCATGGATCGGCATCTAAACCTTTTTTAAATTAACTTACTATTTTAATTTTCTATAGTTAAGGACGACTGTGTCACTGATTAAACTGTCTTGAGGCAGATTTAGTTAATTTTGCTACCATTATTTAATCTTCACGATTAATCTATCCTTAGTAGAGTTCCCTCAAAATTATTAAAACTAACAGGGAAATATAAAAATAAGACAAATTTTTTCCATTGATTCAAATTCATAGTATTTAGATATAATTACGACTTGAATTTATGTAAATCTAGGTTCGATTTGGCAAAAATATGCTCTAAGATAACTTTTCTTTACATTTTTTAAGAAAAGCTTCACAATAAAAAGTATTTAGTAAAAAAAATTTTCTTGACTCAGCACCTAAGCTCTAGAGGGATTAGTGATATGTTGACTAATATTAATCTCGTGACAAATCTTTTATGACTACTGCCGTGCTACTAAAACAAGCCTCCGATCTTAATGCAGATGACTATTGTGTATTTGGTTTAGCTACTTGCTTTTTGCGACAAGATGGGGAGATCGAGCAAGTAAAAATTATCGAACCAATCCCTTCTGCTGCCTTAGAAGCAATTCTTAAAGGCATTCCCACTTCTTATGAATTGGCTTGTGCTAAAACTTTAGAAGAAATTTTTCAGGGCGAGACTCCTCAAATACCCTCTGAATTTCCTGCCGAAACCCAATTATGCGATCGCTTTGAAGAAAGAGTAATTGCTGCTGCTCGTACATACAAAGTTCGCCCAGAAGCAAAAAAACATATTCCCATAGGTGCGCTCAAACAAGATTTTAACTACTCTTTAGAAAAAAAGCGCGTACTCAATACAGTTAATTTTGTCAGTACAGAAGACAACGTTAAACAGCATTCTCATACTCATAAAGTACTCTAACAGGTAAATTAAATTAGTATGCTCAAATTATATGGAGGAGTTCGGAGTCGAGCTTCGATCGTACAATGGTATTTAGAAGAACTTGATGTTCCCTACGAGTTTGTCTTGCTAGATATGGCAGCAGGAGAACATCGGCAACCAGAATTTTTAGCTCTCAACCCCATGGGTAAAGTTCCCACTATTGTTGATGGAGAGTTTACCCTTTGGGAATCGGGGGCAATTCTGCTTTATTTGGCAGAAAAATACGGAAAAATGCCCGAATCTCTAGGAGAAAAGAGTATTATCGCTCAATGGGTTTTATTTGCCAATTCAACTTTAGCTACAGGGTTATTTGTCGAAGCTAGTCGAGAGAAAGAAACCCCTAAATTATTAACTCCTTTAAATCAAATTTTTGAGAAACAGCCCTATATATTAGGGGAAGAATTTACCGTAGCAGATATTGCCATCGGCTCAATTTTGGCCTATGTACCCATAATGTTGCCGATCGATCTTAGTCCTTATCCAGCAGTATTGGATTATATTAAACGCATGAACGAGCGATCGGCTTTTCAAAAAACAATCGGTAAAAGATAGAGATAGTAGAGCGATCGAGGTAGCTTATAGGTTAGCGCGATCGGGCGTAGCCTGGCGTGCTGTCACCGATCGCTCTTATTGTTTTACGTAAGCATTATTAGTTAGTAACGGAACACAACTGCTATTATTCAATACTGCTGCTACCTCTACATCGTGGGAAAATCCTCTTTGGATTAATTCTTGACCAGAAATTGATTTTTTCAAGACCGAAAAAAGTTCGTTTTGCCAGCGAGAAAATACCGTGACGGCAGTTTCTGCTTCTGGTGAAAGACTTCCTTTAAGATAATTTAAAATTGCCCCAGCACCGATTAAATCTTCTATAGCCAATCGTAAACTACCATCAGACCATTTCTCCCCTGCGGGAATAACAGCAATATTATTCCCATAGCGTCGAGCAAAATGGGCAACTGCTTCGGCATTACGCAGACAACCTGCTATTGTCGGTTTTGAGTTTGTCTTTAAAGAAAGAGTCGCGCCATTAGGGGAAGGTAAAACTAATTTTGTACCAGCAGGAATATCGATGAGTGAAGAAGGTGCTAGAGAATAACCACTACTTGGTTTTCTTTCTTGACGTGCTAATTCTGCTTTAACTTTTCGAGCATAATCCGACGCAGACGAATCCCTCCATTGATAGGGAAAAATAACCGCTCCATTATTAGTAGCAATTTCTACACTAGTAGAAAAAGAAAGAAGATCGACAATAACCACAACATCGCTAATAGGAGCAAGTTGACTAACACCTTGTAAACCCCACTCGCAACGCAACTCAAATGCTGACTGTGCAAAAATCATTAATTCTCAAGCAATTTTTCCCTACTAGAGTTTAAAACATAATTTGTACTAAGTGCGGTAAGATTACTTAGTCGCACAAACTTCGCACCAATGTCCGATATAAAAACTCAATTAAGCGAACAACTAGCCAGTATTGAGTGGAATTTACTCATCCCTCATGCTCAAAGAGATGCCCTAGTCATAGTTAAAGAACAATTGAACTTACTCGATGTAGCCGTAGCCGTAGCTGAAGATAATTCTACTGCCGTACAAAGCTGGATTAGCCAACAACTTATCTACAAACCCTCTCCCCAAGATTTATCTACCTGGAATAGTCAACCAAAGAAACAATTTATGACCTTAATTGTTCAGCCTTTTGTTTTGGTACAAGAAAATTAATTGTTAATTGTCGATACTAACAACTAACTACTAACAACTAACAACTAACTACTAACTAATCCCTACTGAAGTCGATCGATAGTACGATATTGAATGGCTTCGGCTACATGATGGCTTTTTAGCTCTTCATCGCCAGCTAAATCGGCTATGGTACGAGATACCTTTAAAATCCGATCCATTGCTCTAGCAGATAAGCCTAATTTACGAATTGCTCCCTCTAGTAAGTTACTACTAGCTCGGTCTAACTGACAAAAACGACGCAGATCGTGAGAATTCATTTCTGCATTACAACTAATTTGTGGGCTAGATAATTTATTACCGTCTTGCTTATTTTGTTGCAAACGATGGGCAGCAATATTTCTAGCAGCAATGACCCTATTTCTCACAGATTCAGAATCTTCTCCTGTGGTTTTCCCGATCATTTCTTCTGGTTTGAGGCGATTTACGGCTACTTGCAGATCGATTCTATCCATCAAAGGGCCTGATAACTTTGCCCAATATTGTTCTCTTTGTCTGGGGGAACAACTACAGGGTTGAATCGGATCGCCAAAATAACCACAGGGACAAGGATTGGTACTAGCGACAAGAGTAAATTGAGCGGGAAATAGCACCGACTGACGAGTCCGCGAAATGGTAACGAAGCCATCTTCTAGAGGCTGACGCAAAAATTCTAAAACATTGCGTTTGAACTCGGTTAACTCATCTAAAAATAAAACCCCTTTGTGAGACAAAGATATTTCTCCAGGGCGAGGAAAACTGCCACCCCCCACTAAAGAAGGCCCTGACGCAGAATGATGGGGACTACGAAAGGGTCTTTCGGTAATTAAAGAACCTTTATCTTTGAGTAAACCAGCTACCGAATAAATTTGTGAGACTTCCAAGGCTTCGGGGAAAGAAAGAGGCGGAAGAATACCTGGTAGGCGTTTGGCTAACATGGTTTTTCCGCTTCCAGGAGGCCCGACAAAAATGCAATTATGTCCCCCCGCAGCAGCAATTTCCAAGGCACGACGAGCCTGAAATTGCCCTTTAACATCCTTGAGATTATGAGTATAAAGACGAGACTGGGCTAATTTTTCCTCAATATTTAATTGTACTGGTTGATATTTTTCTGGTCGATCGAGAAAATCCGCTACTTCGGTTAAACTTTTTAAGCCATAAACTGCTATATCTTTAACTACTGCTGCTTCCTGGGCATTATCTTTTGGCACGACTAAACCTGCAATACCCAAACTAGAGGCTGCTGCTGCAATGGGTAAGACTCCTGCTACAGCACGCAAACTGCCATCTAAACTAACTTCCCCCAGAAATAAATAATCTCCCAATAACTGGGCATTTACTTGTTCTGAGGCTGCTAAAATACCTACACTAATAGGTAGATCGAAACTAGGCCCTTCTTTACGTAAGTCTGCTGGAGTTAGATTAATAACGATTTTGCGGACGGGAAAAGCAAAACCAGAATTTTTTAAAGCTGCTTTGACTCTTTCTTTGGATTCTTGAATGGCAGTATCGGGTAAGCCGACTACGACAATTTTAGGTAATCCGCCAGCAACATCCACTTCTACCCCAACTTTAACTGCATTAATACCAACGATCGCAGCACTCCAAATTCTGGCAAGCATGAGTAATTACAGGCATAAAATGTACTATTACTTCCGCCAGTCTATTCGCCGTAACTTTTATTCTCTAACCGCAAATTTACCTGATTTTTTGAGGAATATTAAAACTTAACCAAATATTTTCTACTGTCAAACCTAATCTAATATGACTCGTCTAATTCAAATCTTGGCAGAGGTGAACTATAAGCAAAAAATTTACTTTTCATAAGCTCAGGTTTTTAGTCTCAATCAGTAACTTCGCTCGATTTACCTCTTGCTTTTTTCTGAGAAATCAGTATTATACTTTATATAGACTATAATCTATCGATCCCAAACTAAAATGTATTTTAATCAATAGAACGATTTTACTATTTACTTACTGAAGGAGTTGAGTTGAGAAAATGAGTGTGACGAATCGGATTCACTTTAGAAATATAAAAGGCGATATCTTCGGCGGTGTTACTGCTGCGGTTATCGCCTTACCAATGGCTCTGACTTTCGGGGTTGCTTCTGGTGCGGGAGCTTCTGCGGGACTTTGGGGGGCGATTTTAATCGGTTTTTTTGCTGCCTTGTTTGGAGGCACTCCTACCCTAATTTCTGAGCCAACTGGTCCGATGACCGTAGTTATGACTGCCGTTATTGCTGGTTTAACGGCTGCCGATCCAGAAAATGGCTTAGCAATGGCCTTTACTGTAGTAATGCTAGCAGGGATTTTCCAAATTATTTTTGGAATTTTAAAGTTAGGTAAATACGTAACCTTAATGCCTTATACAGTAATATCTGGTTTCATGTCAGGTATTGGGGTAATTCTGATTATTTTGCAGACTGCACCTTTTTTGGGACAGGATAGACCACCAGGTGGTGTAGTAGGAACAGTACAAAATCTACCGACACTATTTCAATTATCAAATATTAGTTGGGCAGAAACTCTTTTAGCTGGTTTAACGGTAGCAATTTTATTCTTATATCCCCGCAAGTTAAAGAAATTTTTACCCCCCCAGTTACTTGCGTTAATTGTCGCCACTCTAATTTCCATCTTTTTAGTACCTATTATCTTCCCTGAAGCGAATATTCGCAGTATTGGTGAGATATCAGTTGGTTTACCAAGCTTACAAATGCCAACTTTTAGCATTCCTCAACTTCGGACAATGTTATTAGATGGTTTGGTATTGGCGATGTTGGGTTGTATCGATGCTTTGTTAACTTCTTTGGTTGCAGATAGTTTGACTCGTACCGAACATAATTCTAATAAAGAGTTAATCGGTCAAGGTCTTGGTAATTTAGTTTCAGGTTTATTTGGCGGTATTGCTGGTGCTGGTGCAACTATGGGTACGGTTGTTAATATCCAGTCTGGTGGTAGAACTGCGGTATCTGGTTTGACTCGCGCTTTAGTTTTGTTAGTGGTTGTTCTAGGATTTAGTCAATATTTAACAGGTATTCCTAGTGCTGTTTTAGCTGGTATTGCTCTCAAGGTTGGTATTGATATTGTTGACTGGGGTTTTATCAAACGCGCTCACAAAATTTCTCCCAAAGCAGCTTTTATTATGTATGGGGTAATTGCCCTTACTGTTTTTGTTGACTTGATTATTGCTGTAGGGGTTGGAGTTTTCATTGCTAATATTCTAACCATCGAGCGTCTTTCTAATCATCGGGCAGACAAAGTTAAAGCGATTACTTATGATGATGAAGAAATCGACCTCAACCCAGAAGAGAAACAGTTACTAGAAAGAGCTAATGGTAGCGTAATCTTATTTTATCTAAGTGGCCCGATGATTTTCGGTGTAGCTAAAGCTATTTCTCGCGAACACAATCTGATTAACGATTATCAGGCTTTAGTTCTCGATTTAAGCGAAGTACCTATACTTGGTGTCACCTCTTCTCTGGCGTTAGAAAATGCGATCGAAGAAGCAGTAGAAAATGATCGTCAAGTATTTTTAGTAGGATTGCAAGGTCAAACAGAAAGACGTTTAACAAAGTTGGGTGTTATGGACAAAGTTCCCGCTCAAAACATTATCAACGATCGCACTGAAGCTCTTAGACAAGCTGTAATTTCTATCAGTGGTTCGGTGACAGATGTCTATAAAGCTCAAGGTCCTTCAAATCAAGGCAACTTAATTCCAGGAGATTTAACCTAGTTATTGCTAATTTTTTGGTTACGATGAAAAGTAGATAAATGGGAGAGTTGAATAACACCTCTCCTTTTTTGTTTAATATTATTGCTCAAATTTTTAACTAAAGGAGGTGAGTTACTTATTTTTGCTCCACAAACTACAATCGATAAATTTAGTTGGATTAGAAGATTGCTCTTTTTTGAGTTGGTAAATAAACTGTTTATTAGCTGTTGAATCGACAATCCACTGCGATCGATCTTTATCCCAAATAGCTTTATAGATAGCTTTCTCCCAATTACAAGCAGATTTAATTTGAGCATGAGTTAGGTTTTTAGCTTTAATGAAATAAGCACCAGCTAGGTTAGCACTATAGAAGTTAGTACCATCGAAATTGGAACGGAAAAAATAAGTATTGGCAAGATTTGCCCGATCGAAAATAGCACGATTAAAATTGGTTCGATAAAAATGTGCGCCCCTCAGATTAGCACCGTTAAAATAGGTTTGCTCGAATTTAGCATTAGAAAGATAGGCGTTGCGTAGATCGGTATTGATTAAAAAGGAATTGCTCAGATTGGCGTGGGAAAGATGAACACTTTCTAGATCGGCATTGTCTAGATGAGCGCGATCGATTTTACTAACAGCAAGATTTGCACTACTAAGATTGGCATTTTCGAGATGGGAATTGTCTAGATGCGCTCCTTCTAAATTAGCACTTTTAAGACGAGCATTTTCCAGATTAGCTGCTTCAAGATGGGCATTTTCGAGGTCAGCTGCTTCGAGGTTAGCTGATTCTAAGTTAGCCTGTTCTAAATGAGCATTTTCTAGACTAGCATTTTCTAAACGAGCTTTTTCTAAATGAGCTTTTTCTAAATGAGCATCTTTAAGGTTAAATAATTTTAAACTCTTTTTCGCTTTAACCAGTCTTTCTAGAGCAGAAACCGTGTCTTGACAATTTTTGTATCTAAAACAATTTTCGACTATTTGTTTATCTACATTAAGTTCGGTTTCTCGATAGAGAAAATAGCCCAAACCACTTGCACTTAAAATGGAAATAATTAATAATTTGAGGAGAGTATTTTTTGGTCGATCGCTTTTTTTCGGAAATAAATCCCCGGACAATTTTGATTGATTAATATTCATATCCCACTGCTGTTACCGTAGTCAAAAACTGTTATTGGTCGTTCATTTAAAATTTTCCCTTAGGTAATTATACTAAGAAAAAGTTGATATAGTGATAATGAGACAAAAATAAATGGTATTATCGATCGGATTAGCTCCTCAAGCGAAGTCAATCACTAATGACTGCGATACATTCAATTTCGACTAATACGTCTTTAGGTAAACGCGATACTTCTACACAAGCACGAGCGGGAGCAGTTGCTTCAGCAAAATATCGAGCATAAACTTGATTCATCGTGGAGAAATCGGCTAAATTTTGTAAAAAAACCGAAGTTTTAACGACATTTTCCCAACTAGCTCCTGCTTCTTTTAAAATAGCCTCTATATTACTCATTACTTGTTCGGTTTGTTTGGCAACATCATTATCGCCTACAAGTTCCCCTGTTTCGGGATTGAGAGGAATTTGCCCAGCAACAAAAATCATTTGACCAGAAATAGCGATCGCCTGATTATAAGGCCCTACAGGAGCAGGTGCAAACTTAGTCCGAATAACTTTTTTATTACTCATTGTTTCTCAAAATTACTTCGTACTCATCATACCGCCTAATTACTTCTAGGCAAGTACTTTCAGCAATTTTATCGACCTAAATTCTTGCTCGAGCGATAAGTTCGATCGAGAAATTTTTGCACTTCAAGGAACTTTGTTTTGGAAGAAAAGGTCAAGTATCCAGACAAGGTTGATATTACGAGACTATTTACATTATGAATAAGCAAATCTTAACTACTAATTCTCAAAGAATTGTTTTTAGTTTGTTGGCAATTGCCTCTGTTGGATTGACTCCTATTTCTGCTAAAGCTGATGAGGCTCTGATACAAGAAAGTTATCAAGAGTCCTATACTACTGGCGAAGGTAATGTTTCTGTACAAAACTCTCGTCAAACAAATCATCAACGCAGTGAATATCGTGGTCGTAGTAGCTACTACGGAGACGATAATAAAGATATCGGTGTAGTCCAAAGAAGCCAACAGCTTTGCGACCAGTATGGAGAAACCAATGTTTGTGTCCAAAATGGCGAACAGCGCAATACTAGTCGTACTTATCGTAGCCGTTATTAATCCAACTTAGTTAGTTCAAAACTTTAAAAAATTAAGAGTAACTCGAAACACCTACATTGAATTATGGAGAGAAGAGGCTTTTTGGGTAGTAGATTAAAACACCTTAGCCTCTACTCTTTCCCAATACTCATTTTAACTGAGGATTAAAATTATGAAATTTAGTCGGCTAACCTTTTTGTTAGCAATTTTGGCATTTCTACTGCCAGTTTCTGCCAATGGTAATGGTGTTGATGTCCAAACTGGCAATGTTCGAGTTAGTACAGAGCGAGATGGCAGTGCTTATGTGAGAACGGGAAATACTAGTCTAGAAGTTTCTCCTCAGCATTCATCTCGACCTTGGTATTCTTGGCAAAATTGGCGACTTCCTTGGAGTCGTAGTTGTCATAGTCAAGTTTATCAAAGGACTACTCAAACTACTCGCTCGGGAGAAAGAGTGATTCACAGCACTACTAGCACTTCTTCCAATAACTGTCGTTAAATCACAGGAATGAAACTAATGAAATTTAATAGAGTAACACTGGGGTTGCTATCTTTGATGAGCTTCCTTGGTGTCTTTGCTGTTACTCGTTCTGCTTCCGCACAATGCGTACAAGCGGATGTTTCCGTTCAGTACAATATTAGTGGCTCTCGTCAACCAGCAGAACAAAGCAATGATGTTGACTTTGACAGTAATGGCAGGTGTCGCGGAAATGCCAGTATTACTACAGGAGTCCAAGGAAATGAAGGAGGTACGGGTAGGGTAATTCAAAGAAGAGTTGTCCGCCATCGTTTTACAGGGGATAATGACGATCGCTCTGATGGTTCGACCATTCAAATCCAAAGTAACCCGACGATCGATGTTTACAATGCAGCCGATCGCTTAGACAATTAACCTAACTTTGGGGGTTTAGTAAATTCACTGAATCCCCATCTGAAAGAAACAGGGTGAAATTTTTAGATATCTCATGTATCGGTTTTGACAAGGTCGATAAAATAGAGACTATTCACCCCGAATATATACTATTTTAATTGAGTTATCGGTAATTGTAAAATTGTTGGTTAGATAATCTATTAGTTTGGTCGCTTTTTATTTATCCGCAATCGATCGATAAAAGATAATAGCTAGAAGCCGACAGCTAGCTAAAATTCAATTCCTGGTTGGGCTTTAACGCCTTGTTCGCGAAATGGATGTTTGACTAAACTCATTTCTGTGACTAGATCGGCTTTGGCAATCAATTCTGCGGGTGCGCCACGTCCTGTGAGAATTACATGAGAATTAGCTGGTTTTTGCTCTAGCCCTTCTAAAACCATTTCTACATCTAAATAACCTAGCTTGAGAGCAATATTAATTTCATCCAGTAATACTAGCCGATATTCTGGATTAAGAATATATTCTAAGCCTTGTGACCAAGCTGCGATCGCTTTTTCTGTATCTCGTTCGCGGTCTTGGGTTTCCCAGGTAAAGCCTTCTCCCATCGCCAAAAATTTTAATTGCCCTTCCCATTTTTCTAATACAGCTTTTTCGGCAGGTTCCCAAGCACCTTTAATAAACTGAACGATCGCGACTTTGTAACCATGACCCAGGGAACGAATTACCATACCTAATGCAGCCGTGGTTTTACCCTTACCATTTCCAGTATGCACGATGATTAGACCTTTTTCTTCATTCATTTCGGCTAATCTTTTCTCTTGCACTTCCTTGCGTCGCTGCATTTTTTGTTTATATTGCTCTGAGTTCATGGTTGGTTGCACTGCTAAGTTGTTTAATCGCTACATTAGTTTACCTTGGCGTTTGCAAGCTCGATCGTCGATTTAGTAAATCAAACAAAAATTAAGTCTGTATAGCAATTGGGCGTTCTGTCGCTTTTGTCACACCAGAAGACGTAGAAGGAGGTTTAGCCCAAGACTGGCTGGTAACACCATCCTTAAGACCCAGTGCGGAGAATAATATTTTTTCTTTTGATGCCAGACAAGTTTTTGAAGGAGACCAAGGCAGTATTTACACAATTCGGGTTTCTACTGAGAGTCAGACAGACCCCAATGATTTTGAAATCGTCCAGACTTATAGCGAAACAGATTTTAGTGCGACTGAGTATACTACTTTATCTGCCGATCTCAGTGCTTACGAAGGAGAAGATGTTTATGTTGCCTTAGTCATGGAAAATGACAATGGGGACTTTTTTGCGATCGATGATGTTGGAGGTATTGCTTTTACTCCAGATATACTAGTATCTCTCTCTGGAGATGAATTAGCTTTAAGTAGAGGCGGAACTAATGAAACTCTCCAAGTATCTCTGACTACTGCCCCTACTAGCCCAATTACCCTAAATTTCAGCGCAGATACAGAGGAAATTTCTCCTATTGAGTCTATTGTCTTTACTCCAGAAAACTGGGACAAAACACAAATTGTTAATTTAGATTTAGCACAAATAGGCAGTACTGGAGAACCAGAAACTAATTTTGACTTAGATATCACCGTAGAAACTGAAGACCTCATCTATAGCTCGATTAGCGTAGATTCTCTAGAAGGAAGAATCGTAGATATGGGTATTCCTGGTTTTTCTAGCTATCGTACCGTCGAAGAAACTTTTGACGATTTTGCCAAACTAGCCGAAGAAAACCCAGATATTGCTAGTTGGGTTGATATTGGTGATAGCTATGACAAGGTTACTCCTGGTGGTCCTGAAGGTTACGATATTTATGCGATCGAGTTAACTAATAAAAATAGTGGCATTGAAGATAAACCTACTCTCTATGTAGAGGGTTCGATTCACGCTCGTGAATACACCCCTGCCGAACTAGTATCCCGCTTTGCTGAAGAATTAGTAGCAGGCTATGGCACAGACGCAGATACTACCTGGCTGCTAGACTATTTTAAAATTGCCGTCGTTCCTATTGGTAATCCCGACGGGCGTAAATTTGCCGAACAGGGTTACTTGTGGCGGAAAAATACTAACCCCAATCCCCCACCAGGAGAAGAACCCGCAGCTTTCCCTAATTATGGAGTTGACTTAAATCGTAACTGGGGTGGCAAGTGGAACGAAATTCCTGGGGGTTCTTCAGGCGATCCTAGCTCTCAAACCTATCGCGGTGACGCACCATTTTCCGAACCCGAAACTCAGGTACTCCGAGACTATCTCGGCACTCTTTTTGAGGAAAACCCATTAGAAGACTTTGAAACAGCACCTAGCGATACCAGTGGTGTTTTCCTTGACGTTCATAGTTCGGGCAATCTACTGTTATATCCCTATGGCTGGACAGATTTACCCGCAGGTAACAAAAAAGAATTAGAAACCTTAGGACGGAAGTTTGGCTATTTCACTGGACTAGACGGGGAAGCCTATGACGTTTCTCAATCGATCGGACTCTATCCCACAGATGGGACTACCACTACCTATACTTATGGAACATTTGGCATTGCCTCTTACACTTTCGAGTTAGGTACGGAATTTTTTCAATCAAACGAATATTTCGAGGAAACTATCGTCCCCGAAGTAATGCCAGCTTTGATGTACGCAGCCAAAGCAGCCTATCGTCCCTACCAAAAACCAGCAGGCCCCGATACGATCGAAGTAAGTACCGATCTGGCTCAAGTAGTGGCAGGAACAAATGTAGTTATTAACGCTACAGCAGATGATGGTCGTTACGATGATGGGGAAGTAAGTCCGACGGATTCTGGTGATGAGCCAGTACAAAATATCGCTCAGGCGCGTTACAGTATCGATACTCCTTCTTGGATTGAGGGGACAGAATTCTTTAGTTTAGAAACAGTAGACGGCGAGCTAGATAGTTCCGTAGAAGAATTTAGCGCAACTATCGATACTAGCGATCTAGAAGTAGGTCGTCATACAATCTTCCTTGAAAGTCAAGATGCCAATGGTAACTTTGGTGTACCTACAGCAGTATTTATCGATGTTGTAGATTCTCCTGAAGATGCAGAAATTGTCGATGGTACTGATGAAGCAGAAAGTTTAATCGGAACTCAAACCAACCAAGTCATTTATGGCAGAGATGGCGACGATACCGTAGCAGGTGCGTTAGGAGACGACTTACTGTTTGGTAATGCTGGAGCGGATGAGTTATTCGGCGATCGCTATCGCGTTTTGCCTTCTGGAGAAGAGGGTGGTGACGATACGATCTATGGTGGTGACGGTGAAGATTACATCGACGGTAAAGCAGGGGATGATATTCTCTATGGCGAAGGCGATAATGATTATATTCTAGGGAATAGCGGAAACGATCTAATTGTTGGTGGCTCGGGAGATGATACCTTGGTTGGTGATAATTTATACCAAAGCGAAGGAAATGATACTTTTGTTCTAGAAGCAACAGGCACGGATGTCATCAATGATTTTTCTGTTACTGATGATTCGATCGCACTTCCAAAAAAAGTTAGTTTCGGAGAATTAAGCATTACTCAAGATCGCCAAGATACTCTTATCGATTATGAGTCAGAAACTATTGCCGTGTTGAGAGATGTCAGCGCAGAGACAGTTACAGAAACTTCTTTTGTGTCTGCCGATTCTGTATTAACTTAAGTTAAATAAGATAAGCAGAATCAGAAATTATCTAAATGATAGGGGCAAATTTTATTTTGCCCCTATTATTTTTTGTTTATTCAAAAGGGTAAATATAAGCATAGATGCCTTCTTGTTCTAAGCTGGCGATAAAAGCCTCTGCTTCACTTTTTACTTTAAAAGCTCCCATATAAATAAACATACCTTGAGGAAAGTTAACTAAAGAAACTTGTTGGACTTGAGCCTTGGCTAATTCTAAAGAGCGATCGCCCGCGTATTCTGTGAGTATGTAATAATAATTTTTACTGCTAGATAGTAGTGGATGGGCTGCATAAGTAGGGATATAACCAGAATGGGCTTCAGTTATAGATTTTGCTGGCTCTGTTGTGGGAATTTCTGGTTGAGGAGAAGATATATTACTGAGAGTATTTAAATTAAGCTCGATAAATTCCGTAGCTGCTAAGTTAGGACCTTTTAATTCTAGTTGGGCGGATAATGCTTCAACTGTTTTTCTTGCTTCTTGACGATGTACTAAAACCAATGTACCAAAAACCAGATTGGTTAAAAGTAAGACGATCGCCGAACTAATTATCCAAGGATTCAGTAAGATATTCTTGACTCTATTGTTTTCTGATTCCGAGGATATTGGTTGTTCTTCGAGAATACCATCGAGATATAGTCTGGCAGGACTCAAATAGCCGTTAGGATTTCTTTTTGGGGGATTAAATACATTAATTTCATGTTCGGGAAAAGGTTGATGAATTAGACTAGATTGCTTTTTTGGTAGAGAATTTGCTGGCTGAGACATAATTTCTGCGTCAAATACATTTACTGTGACGAGCGTACTTGACAATCTAGCTTAACCTCTGCTTATCCAAAATGATAAGTATGGAGCTAAAAATTCCCACACTATCCGAGCATATTTAACTAACTCTTGCCAAACTTGCTCGAAGCTAATTCCTAAAAATATCTGTAAAATTATTGCCAAAACAGCAATAGTTAAGGCTGTACTAATACTGGCTTTAAGGACTTGAAGTGACCAAGTGAAAATAAGCCAGGCAACTAAACCCGCAGCAAGCAGGACAATTAAATCTAATGGTAGAGACATAAACTAAATATCGATAAAATCCTAAGATACCTCAGGCAAAGCAAAAAATAAGAGGAGAGATTTTTCCCTCCTCTGTGATTTGTCTTGTGATTTTGTTTCGAGATTGCCTTTGAGCTTTTTACGCAACATTTTTTGTTGTTTTCTTAGCTGTCTTGCTCTAGCAGAGCCTCCTTTTCCTTTATCGTTTCGCCCCTGCCGACGAGGGGACTCCCAACTTTTTAGTCTTTGTACCAAAGTTAATTTCCTCTAATGAAATATTTATTATTTCTATTATAGCTGAACTTCCGATTGAGAAAAATGACGAAAGCCCTCATTTAAGGTAGTTGTAGCGATTTTTTTACTATCTGTTACTGGCTACAATTTCTCCTCAGCTAGACGTGAAGGGGGTTTGAGGGAATTGTACCTATGTAATTTTATTATATTGCGATCACGCAGTGACTCGCGAAGCGAGATCGCGATCGTTGGGGTCAATATATCTTTTTTGTGTCCATGTATGGAGTCAAAAGAAAAAACAGCTATAGTGCTTGCTGCATGGGCTTTCGGGTTGGAAATAGTATTTTTGTATGGGGGAAGTTCAGATTAAAAATGAACAAAAAATTTCTCCCTATCCCCCCATCTCCCCATCCTCTCAAGTGTATGTTTTTAACGGGACTTTGACAATTTTTACCGCTCAAAAAGGGGTGAAAGCCTCACCAGACGCCGATTTTACCTCGAAGAGGTAAAATCGTCTGAAACCTAGATATATTAAGGATTTAGTTCTTTTGATGTTA